>JAYTCP010000001.1:0-4913 GCA_043736435.1 Planctomycetia bacterium
ACTACCTGTACGGCCTCGAACGCGCATGCACGTACGGCGACCGCGAGCACGTCGGGAATCACGACTGGTACGCCGAGGGTGCGCTCTATCTCGTCGGGACGCAGCTGGAGGACGGACACTGGGACTCGGGCGTGATCGGCGTGAAGGAGGTCGGCCCCAGCGTGATCTGCGACACCGCGTGGGCGCTCCTCTTCCTCAAGAAGGCCACCCGGCCCGTGATCCCCGTTCCGGCACCCGTCGTGACCGGTGGCTGATCGCCCGCCGGAGCGCGAAGCGGACCTGGTCCGCGCGTGCGCCGACGGCGACGGCGCCGCCTGGGAGCGGTTCGTCGCGGGATACGCGCCGCTCCTGGCCTCGCTCGCGCGCCGCATGCTGCTCCGGCGGACGGGACGCGCCGCGGACGCCGACGTCGACGAGATCGGCGCGTGCGTGTTCCTCGCGCTCCTGAAGGGCGAGCGACGCCTCCTCCGCCGCTACCGCTCCGAGTTCCGGCTCTCCACGTACCTCGGGGTGATCTGCCGCACCGAGGTCGGACGCTACCTGCGCCACCCGGATCGACGGCAACGGGCGTTCGGGGCGGGGGGCGACGACGGAGATCGCGCGACCCCGCCCGACCCGGCCGACCCGCACGCCGAGTCCCCGCTCGGAGCCCTCGAGCGGCGGGAGCGGGACGAAGCGGTCCTCGGGCTCCGGGCCGCGCTCGCCGAGCTCCCGGAGCGCGACCGGCTCCTGCTGTCGATGCGCTACCTCGACGGCCTCGACTATGGCGCCATCGCCGACGCGCTTCGGATCCGGCGGGACAGCGTGGGGCAGCTGCTCCATCGGGCAAAGGAGCGGCTGGCCCAGCACGTCCCAGACCTCTCCCGGTGGGTCGAGGGCGGGACGGAGGCTCCGTGAGGGGGGAGAACCGGGTACCTGAGCCGGGCCGCCGGGGGCGGGACCCCGGCCCCCGCCGCCCCCCGAAGAGCCAGGCCCCTTCGTCCCGGATCCCGAGCGAGGTTGGTGGGGCCACCGCCCGAATCGACGTCCCTGCCCAGGGTTGTGCCTCTAGCCAGCGGTCCTGTCCGGGCCGTCCCCCGAGACGCTATACGGAGGTGGGGATCGAGGTCACGCCCTAGACCCCGCTGGAGCTCCTGAGCCGACGATGGACGCCCCCGACGCCACCCCCCCGGATCCCACCTCCCCGGAGTCCACCTCCCCGGATAGCGACGCCCCCGATCGCGTCGATTGCTCGGCCCGGGAAGGGCCTACGGGTCGGGCAGGGGCGGACGCGCGGCTGCGGGCGGCGCTGCGCGGCCTCGACGAGGACGCCGATCGAGAAGACTCGGTCGCGCCGGATCCGTCGCGAGTGGCCGGACACCTGGCCGGCGTCGGCGACGAGGGCCTGCTGCGCGAAGCGGCAGCCCATCCCTCGGTGCGGAGGCTCCTGTCCGACGTCGTCTCCGTGTCCGGCGCCGTTGAAGACGATGCGCGCGCGTCGTCCGGTGGGGAGAGCCTGTCCCCGGGCGTGCTCGCGCGGGTCCTCGCCGCGTTCGACGCGGGGGTGGCCGCATCCGCCTCGAAGTCGGCGGCCGCGGGCGGCGTTGCCGCTCCCGGAAGCGACGGAGCGGCCGGTGGCGGCCTGCGGATCGTGCGCGCGCGTCGCGGAGTCCGCGCGCGCCCGTGGCGCGCGGCGGCGGCGGTGCTCGCGCTGCTGGTGCCCGTCGCCGTCGTGTCGTCCCTGAGCGGCCGGGCCGAGGCAGGCCCCGTCGTCGCGCTCGAAGGCCTCGATCGCATCGGCTCCGACGGCGCCATCGCGACCGAAGGGCCCCGGCGCCTCGGAATCGGGGCCACGGTGATCGGGCTGCCCGGCGAGCGGCTCGCGCTGCGGATGCCCGGAGGCGGTCGCCTGGTGCTGCCGGGCGAGGACGTGGTCCGCGTGGCCTGCGACGGCGCGCGCTGCGGACGGGCGCTCTTCGCCCTCGATCGCGGCGTGGTGGTGCTCGCGGTGTCCGGGGACGGGGCCTCGGGAATGGGTGGTGCCGTCGAGCCCGTCGGGCTGAGCCTGCCCCGTGGCGACCGGTTCGATCTGCTCGCGGGCGCGGCACGCGTGAGCCGCGAGCAGGCCGACCGGATCGTCGTCGTGCTGCGGGACGACGCCGTCGCGATCTGGACGCCGGCCGCGGGCGCGGCTCGGGACCTGCGCGGAGCCGCGACCCTCGTGCTCGAAGCGGGAGCGGGTCCCGTCCTCCGCACCGACGCCGACCCCTCCTCGCTCGCTCTCTTCCGGGACCTCGAGTTCTTCGGGGGCGCGCGGCGCGAACCGGCGCCCGAGCGGCGGATCGGCGCGCGCCGATGGCGGATCGTCGAGGACGTCCCGTCGGCCGTGACCGCGCTGGCAGGTCCGGCCGATGTGGCACCCCGCCCGAGCGTCCGCCGCAGCGACGGATCGGGCGTCCCCTCGATCCGCATGGACCTGCCTGCGGGTGGCCGCGCCCGTCTGGCGTGGGAGCCCGACGAAGCGGCGCTGCTCTCCCGTCGGCTCGTCGTCCACCTGCGTTGGGCTCCGGCGACGTCCGGCGCGCCCATGTCCGCGTCTTCGCCCGCGTCTTCGTCTTCGGGGCGCGTGCGGGTCGAGCTCGAGGGCGTGCCCGGAGCGTTCGCCGAAGCCGAACCCGTCTCCGAGGGCGAGCCGCACCCCCTCGAGATCGAGGTGAGCCTGCCCGCCGGCTGGGCAGCAGCCCGGACGGAGGGATCCGATCTCGTCCTTAGGATCGCCTCGTTCACGCAGCCCGCGACCGTCTGGTTCGAGTGCGCCGGGTTCGACGCCGCAGGCGCTCCCCCGGTGGTCTCGTCCCCCCTGCATCCGTCGTCGCCGAGCGGTCCCGACGCCCCCGGCGAGGGTGGGTCGGGCCGCCGCGGAGAGTAGCCTTGTCCTTCTCCGAATCCGGGTCTCCGTTCCGTCTGCCCCCCGTCGTTCCGCCGCCCCCGCGATCCCTTCCCGTCCGAGCCTGCGAGGTTCCCATGATGCCGTCCATCCGTTCCGTGGCCTTCCGCCGTGCGACAGGGTGCGCCCCCGGAGCTCGTGTCCGCGGGACCGGCGCCGCCGAGGTCGGCATCGCGATCCTCTCCGTCATCACGGTCCTCGTCGCGCTCCTGATGATCGCGATCCCGTTCGTGATCAGCCAGAAGCTCGGGCGCGACCGCACGGAGTCGAGCGCGGCCCGCAGCCGGGCCCAGCTCGAGGTCGAGCTCGTCAACCGCGCCGTGATCTCGTGGCTGCGGCAGGGCACGGCCCACGCCGAGCAGGAGCGCAAGGCGCGCGGCCTCGGCGGCGTCGGCTCCGACGACACCGTGGACGACGTCACCGAGGTCACGCCGCCTCCGTCCTACCGTGGCGTGATCGCCGGGTACATGAGCCGCGGCGCGGGCGCCCCGACGCCGAGCCTCGAGGACCCGCGCGGCAGCGTGTGGTCGTGGAAGGTCACCGACGTCAACGCCCAGGTGAACGCGAACGGCTCGAGCCCGTACCTCCTCGGCAATCTCCTCGGGTCGGGGCTGCTCTCGAGCGAGGTCAGCGAGGGGGACAGCGAGGTCCGCGTCGAGCATCTCTGCCCCGACAACCCGGGCAGCCCCCTGCCCTTCCGCCGCGACGGCGGGTACATCCGCATCGGCGCGGAGACCATCGGCTACACGAAGTTCGAGGGCGGCACGTTCTACGGGTGCAGCCGCGGCGCGCTGAAGGACGGCTCGCCCCTCCTCGACAACGGCGGCCCCGCCGCGCACAAGAAGGGCGCCGTGGTCATCGACTACGCGGCGTGGAAGCTCGCGACGCACCTGGTGGCGGCGCGGCCCGGCAGGCTCACCTCGTTCGAGAACCTCGAGGACCTCAAGAGCATCCAGCGCTGGGGGGCCGGCGGCGTCCTCGAGGCCGACCGGCTCGAGGCGCTCGTCCCGTTCCTTACGGTCTGGAGCCGCCGCGAGACGTCGGAGACCTTCCTCGACGGCCAGCTCGTGGTGAACGCCCTGCCCGCAGCCGGCGGCTCCGGCGGCGAGGTCCTGAGGTTCGTGGACTCCGTGACGATCCAGGGGAGCTCGGCCAACTTCAACCCGGGCACCCTCGTCCGCATCACGGACGGCCTCCGCGTCGACTACGGCATGGTCGCGTCGGCGGGCGACGCGGCGGGCGGCCAGTTCGGCAAGGAGGTCACCCTCGCGGGCGGCCTCCCCGAGGGCCGCGCGTACGCGGGCGGCCGCACGAAGGCCGAGCCCCTGTCGCCGTACCCGATCAACGTCAACACGGCGTCCCGCGAGGTGCTCGCGGCGGTCTTCTCCCAGCTCCAGGTCCGCAACGTCAAGGACGTGGCCGACGTGGTCACGCCCCGGGCGGCCTGGGACCTGGCGGGCAAGGTCATCGAGAGCCGCGCGGGCCCCGTCACCGTCGAGGGCGAGGCGGCGGACCGCAAGTCGGGGCCGTTCCGCCACACGCGGGACTTCGTGAAGTTCGTGGACGCGACCATGACGAAGGGCTCGCTCACCGCGAAGCAGGCCGAGGCCCTCGTCCGCAACGCGTTCAACCCGCACGACCACGAGCTCGCCTTCGGCACCGCGCACTTCTGCTACCGCACCCAGGACGTCTACGTGGTGGAGGGCCGCGCGGTCATCCACAACGCGGGCGGCGAGAAGGTCTCGGAGGCCGCGTTGCGGCAGGTGGTCGAGGTCGGCGACGACCAGGCGACTCTCTGGGCCCTCGACTCGCAGAGCGACTTCGAGTCGGGCCTGTCGCTCGGCACCGGCGGCAAGTACATCGAGACGTACCCGTTCAACGTCGGGTTCGTAAGCGACCGCGACGCGCAGGTGCAGCCGCGCAACCGCGCCGCGCAGGCGCTCTACCGCAAGATCTACCCGAGCGACTCGACCGCGGACGAGGCGGG
>JAYTCP010000002.1:0-2889 GCA_043736435.1 Planctomycetia bacterium
GTCGCCGTGGCAGGGCGCGCACGAGGCCGAGTCGGTGGCGTGCGGACCGTGGCGGAAGTGGATCTCCGCGTCGTAGGACTGGATCGCCTTCGACCACCGCGGCTCGCCGGCCGGGGTGAAGAAGACGTTCTTGACCTTCTTCTCCTCGGCGAGCTTCTCGTCCTCGTCGTCGTGGCACTCGGCGCAGACCGCGTACGTCAGCTTCTTGGGCTCGAAGCGCTCGCCCTCCTTCGCGTCCTTGGCATGGCAGTCGCTGCACTCGAGGCCCTTCTCCATGTGCGCGACGTGGTCCATGCGCGGCCCGGTCGCCACCCGGACGGGAGCGGTCGAGGCTCGCGGGATCCCGGGAAGCCGCAGGCGGCCCCGCGCGCAGGAGAGGACGACGATGCCTAGGACGACCGGAACGGCCCAACGGACGGCGCGAAGGAAGGAACCCATGTGCGTCTCCGTTCAGAAGTCGTAGCCGAGGACGGCCTGCAGGGTGAAGAAGGTGCCTGCGTCGTCGTTCTCGAAGCGCAGCGACACGTCGGCCTTCCAGGACCGGGCGGGCACGAAGGTCACGCGCGCGTACGCGCCGTACGAGTCGTACCGCTCGGTCCCGGTGTAGATGTCGGTCCGGTACAGGGCGTAGTCGATGCCGGTCGAGAGCCGGAAGCGGGTGCTCGGCTTCCACGTGGCGTCGAAGGCGCCCGAGAAGACGTCGTCGTGGCTCGCCCAGTACTCGGCCGTGAGCGACAGCGTCACGTCCCGACGGGGGAAGCAGGCGCGCGAGGCCGTCGCGTACACCCGCAGGAACTCGCGGTTGAACGTCCCCTCGTCGTCCTGCGACCAGAGCCCGCGCGCGGTGACGCCGCCCTCGACGGTCACGTCGTTCCGGAAGCCCTTCGAAGCCGACACGTGCGCGTCCCAGTACGGGAAGAGCGTCTGCTCGATCGCCGTGTACGAGTCGATGTCGTAGACGAGGGAGTTCTCCTCCTCGAGCTGGCTGCGGAAGCTCCCGCGCACGGCGACGTCGGACTCCGGGAGGTAGGACAGCCCGGAGACGCCGATCTCGCGGGGATTGGCGTCCACCTGCTGGTACCAGAAGCGCCCGCTGGCGAATGCCGTGAGCCGCTGGCGCAGCTCGCCCGTGAACACGTGGTTCTTCGGGGTGCCGTAGTAGCTGTTCTCGTCCTCGACGTAGACCCAGTCGACCCGCGCGTCGCCGCCCTCCCACGGGCGGAAGGCGACGCCGGCCCCCAGGATGAAGTCGCCCTCGGGCGATCCCTCGAACAGGTGCGCGGGGAGCCCGACGAAGGCGCTCACCGCCACGTCGGCGGAGCCCATGGGCGCCGTCGTGGCATGCACGCCGTCGACGAGGAACGGGTAGCCCCCGTCCACGTTCTGCCGCCCGATCCGCACCCGCTCGAGGAACCCGCAGTCGAACCGGTACGAGGCGTACATGTGGTAGAGGCGGCCCGTGACGATGGAGTCGTACGAGGAGTCGACGTCGTTGAACACGGAGTACGAGCCCGAGTCGTCGTTCCCGTCGAGGTCCTCGGCGAGGCGCCCGTAGAAAGAGGCGGACCACCCCTTGTCCGAGTCCTTGCGATAGCGCAGGGCCAAGTACTCGTAGAGGTCGACGTCGTGCTCCTCGTCCGTGTCCGCGCGCGCGCGCAGCCGCACCGAGGCCGTGCCGTGCCAGCAGCGGGGCGACGCGGGCAGGTCGGCGCAGACCGGGATCGTCGGCGGGATCGCGGCCGTCACCGCCGCCTTGGACTCGGCGTCGTCGGCCGGCGACTCGTCCTTCTCCTTCGGCTCCTCCTTCGGCTCCTCTCCCTTGGGAGGCTCCTCGGGCTTCGCCGGCGCCTCGGGGGCCTTCCCGTCGCCCTCGGCCGGGGGAGCCGGTGGCGCGGCGGGATCGGGGACCGGGGGCGTCGGCGGCTCCGGGATGGGCGCGGGCGGAGGGGTCGGGGATTCCGGGGGCGGCGGGGGCCCTTCCGGGGCGGGAGGAGACGGCGGGGCCGGGTCGTCCGCCCTCGCCCCGGCGCTCGAAAGGCCGAGCAGGACGAGGACTGCGAGCGCGGTGCGGGCCGAACGGATCCAGGTGGAGCTCAAGGGGCGCCTCGGGTGCTTGGGGGTCGCGAGGCGAACGCTAGTGAGGGAACTTCAGCGGCACGTGAGCGTGCACGCCTTCCGACTTCCGCGCCTTCTCGAAGTCGAAGGCGTAGTCCTTCGGCATCGTCGGGCACTCCTTGACGTGGCACGCCGCGCAGTGGTCGGGCTTCGGCGGAGTGGTCGCGCCCAGGGCGACGATCTCGGCGAGCTTGAACTGCTGGTGGTCCTTCTTGAACGGCGAGTAGAGGCTCCCGGGACCGTGGCACGCCTCGCAGCCGACGTTCGTGACGAGCTTGGCGCGCCCCTCCTCGGCGGGCGTCCACGCCTTGCCCTCCACGACCGCCGGGTAGCCGGACTCCGTGCCGTACCCGGTGACGTGGCACTTGAGGCACTTCGGGTCCTTCGTGTAGTCCTTCTTCGGGTCGAGCCCCCCCGCGGTCTTCTTGTCCGCGGCCGCATCCGGCTTCAGATGCTCGAACGAGCTCGCCATCGGCGTCTTCTTCCACGACTGGAACTGCTTGAAGTGGCACTTCTTGCAGGCCTCGGGCCCGATGAAGGCGGGCTTCGCCGCCGTGTCCTCGGCGAGGGCGAGCCCCCCTGGGCGCGACGTCCCCACCCAGACCCCGAGCGCGAGGAAGGCCGCCGCCGGAAGACCCCAGGAGAGACGGATCATTCAAGCCTCCCGCCGATGATCGGCGCTGATCGGCACACGATAGTGCATCGGCTGCCCGCTGTCGAGGATCCAGGGATCGTGGAAAAGAGGATGGAAAAGGTCCGACATCGATGACGACG
>JAYTCP010000003.1:0-3192 GCA_043736435.1 Planctomycetia bacterium
CGTCCTGGCGGCGGACCGCGCCGACGCGAAGCTACGGGGAGGCGTGTCGTTGCGCTTCCATCCCGCACCGGGGAGGTGAGGGGGGGGGCATCCCCCCGATCAGCGCGACTCCCAGAGCGCGCGGATGGGGACGGCGAACAGGTCGTCTCCGAATGGGACGCATGCCTCGCCGTCGTAGAGGACCACGCCCGCGGCGAACCGCGGCCCGACCGCCTCGCGGAGCTTGCGCAGGCCGCGGAAGTCCGAAGCCGTCACGGTCGCCGAGGCCTTCACCTCGACCCCGGCGACGGTCCCGGCGCCCCGCTCGAGGACGATGTCGACCTCCGCGTCTTCCTTGTCGCGGTAGTGGTGGAAGCGGATCTCCTCGTCACGCCAGCTCGTCTGCCGGCGCAGCTCCTGGAAGGCGAACGTCTCGAGCAGATGGCCCAGCGTGGTCCGATCCCCCCAGAGCGCGGCGGCGTCGAGACCGAGGACCGCACAGGCGACGCCCGTGTCGGTCAGGTGGAGCTTCGGGGACTTGATCAGCCGCTTCAGGCGGTTGCCATGCCAGGGGGGCAGCTCCTCGAGCAGGAACATGCGCGCGAGGAGGGTGACGTAGTCTCGGATCGTGGGGCGGGTCAGCTGGAAGCCCGCCGCCAGCTCGCTGACGTTGATCAGGCGTCCGGTCTGTCCCGCTGCCAGGCTCAGCAGCCGGGGCAGGGCATCCAGCGAGCCGATGCGGGAGAGGTCGCGCACGTCGCGCTGGACCAGGGCCTCGACGTAGTCGCGATACCAGGCGGCCCTGCGGCGGGCGGCAGGTCGGGCGATGGCTGCCGGGTAGCCTCCCGCAACGATGCGCCTCGCGAGCTCCGGTCCCAGCCGCTCCGCCGTGCGCGTCGGGAAGTCCGCTGCGAACAGCCGGTCCACGAAGCCGGACTCGCGCCCGGCCAGCTCGACCTGCGCGAGCGGATGGAGACGGAGGATTCCGATCCGGCCCGCGAGCGAGTCGGCGAGCCGGGGGAGCGTCAGCACGTTGGCGGATCCGGTGAGGATGAACCGGCCCGGCGTCCGGTGCCGGTCCACGACGGACTTGATCGCCGTGAAGAGCCCGGGGGCCCGCTGGACCTCGTCGAGGATCGCGCGCTTGGGGAGCTCCCCGACGAACCCTACCGGATCGGCCGTCGCGGCGGCCAACGTCGCGTGGTCGTCGAAGCTGAAGTAGGCGTACCCGCGCCTGCGGCCGACGCGCTGCGCCAAGGTCGTCTTGCCGCACTGTCGGGGGCCGTGAACCAGCACTACGGGGGTGTCGGCAAGCGCGTCGAGGAGGCTCGCCTCGGCGAAACGGGGGTAGTGCACGGGTTGGCCCATTGCGTCCAAGCGTAACCCAAAGGTACGTCCAAATGAAAGGGACATGTCCGTCCATTTGCAACCAAGCAACGGGAATGGGGCCCGGGTCCGGGTCCGCCGCGGGGCGGGGGATGGGCCCCTTGCCTCGAGTCTTGCGTGACCCGCGGTGCGAGCCGGGCGATGCATACCTGTGAAGACTATGCGAACCGCGTTCACCCGCGCCGACTACGTGGAGATGTACGACGCGTCCGGGCACCGGGCCGCAACGGGGGACGAGACGTTCGCCTCGACCGTCGTGCCCGGCTTCGCGCGGACGCCGACGGCGCTCTTCAGACGACCCCCGCGGTAGTGCGTGCGGGGTCGACGGTCGGCCAAGGGTTCTTCGCTGCGCTCACGACGCAGGGCGGCGAAGGGCAGCGCCCACAGCCCGGGGCCGAAGCCGAGCACCTGGTCTCCCGTGTACAGCACGATCCCCTGGGTGAAGGCCTCCCCGGTCCGCCTAGGGCGTGGGGGATCGGACGGCACGTTCGTGGGGGAATGGACGGTGTATTGGTGGGGGATTGGACGCTGTCGAGGCACAGCGCTGAACGCAACCCGGGGTGCGATGGCGCCGCTTCCCAAGGATGCGACGGTTGCCGTCTACGCGAACGGCGACGCCCTGCGCGCGCTGGCCTGGGACTTCCGCAACGACAACGCCACCGCAATCACGACGACGTGCGCCACCTCGCCGAGTTCCGCGCGAAGCTCCACGCCGAGGCGGGCCGCATCACCGACCTCGGCCCCATCAGGGGACTCGACGGTCGCCGAGCGCGTGGCGTCCCCCCTGCCCCTGCTCCGCGATCGCGTCAGGCGCGGACCAGGGGATTGCGCGTGCGGAGGGAGGGGAAGCGCGAGAAGTCGCGGTCGGCCGTGAGGAGCTCGTATACGCCGTGGTCGCAGCAGATCGAGGCGATGCGGGCGTCGTGGATCGTCGCGCCGCGGACGTCCCCCGCGCGAACGAGCCGGCCGAGCGTCGGCCAGTGGGTGACGGCCTCGGAGAGCAGGAGGAGCGTCGGCGACTCGAGCCACCGGTAGACCTGGATCATGGCGTCCGCCACCGGGGTCGGGGGCACGAACACGCGCGGATTCGTCACGATGGCGAGGAACTCGTGCAGGCAGGGCCACGGGATCGCCCATGGCGAGGATCCCTCGGCGAGGCGTGCGATCGCCTCGCGGGCGAGGGCATGCCCCGGCATCTCGGCGCGATGGGCGTAGACCAGGATGTTCGTCTCGACCGCGATCACGCTCGATCCTCGTACGACCACTCGACGATGCGCGCCCAGCCCGCGGCAGCGGCCTCCGGAGTCAGGCCCTCTCCTCGGAAGCTGCCGTCCTTCAGCCGGAAGGGAGGCTTCCCCGTGCCCTGCCTGCCGAGGACGAGACGCAGGCCCTCCTCGATGAGCGACCGGAGCGTGCGGTGGTCGCGGCGTGCGAGGGCCTTCGCGCGCCGGGCGAGGTCGTCGGCCAAGTCGACGGTGGTCTTCATATGGGTACCCATATTACGGCATACGGGAGTACGGGCCGGCTGGGAGTGGTCGTCGCGGCTTTGGTGTCGCCTGGGACAGGGCCCGAAGGCCGGCGCGTCCGATCGCTTCCGACCGCCGCTCACGGGCCGACACCCCTCCACAGCCGCTCCACAGAGGGCGGTCCGCGGGCGATCGAGGATGGTGCCGGGATCGGGACTTGAACCCGAAAGGCCGTTTAAGGCCACCAGGCCCTCAACCTGGCGCGTCTGCCAATTCCGCCATCCCGGCGAACCGAACCGAACGAGGGAACGGAACGGTAGCCGCGACCCGGGGACTGTCAAGGCGGACCGGGCCAGGACGC
>JAYTCP010000004.1:0-4305 GCA_043736435.1 Planctomycetia bacterium
ATGCCGCTGCTCGGCACGCAGCCGTTGCCGCTCGGTCCCAACGGCGAGCACCACCTCGCCCTCGTCTCCGTGGACGGAGGCACGAACGTGAGCATGAAGGTGCCCCAGCTGCGCACCCTGTACGACAAGGTCGGCTGCGACCTCACGCAGGTCAGCAACCGGGCCGGCTTCGGGTTCCTGCACGACGGGAGCGTCGACTCGCTCGCCCGTTTCGTCTCCGAGCCGCTCTTCTCGGTCACGAGCGACCAGGACGTGGCCGACCTGGTGGCCTTCATGCTCGCCTTCGCCGGGGGCGGGCTGCCCGTCGGGACGCCCGTCAGCCTGAGCGAGCCCCTCGGACCCGCCGGGCTCGACTCCCACGCCGCCGTCGGCCGTCAAGTGACGCTCGCCGCTCCCGGCCTCCCCGCCCTGCTCGTTACCCTCCTCGCGGAGGCTCAGGCGGGGCGCATCGACCTCGTCGTGAAGGCCCGGCTCGTGGGCGAGGCACGCGGCTTCACGTTCGACCGCGTGACCGCGACGTGCCTGTCCGACCGCGACGGCGAGTCGCTGACGCCTGCGGCTCTCCGCGCGCTCGCGTCCGCGGGCAGCGAGCAGACCTGGACGGCGGTCCCCCGCGGCGTCGGCGTGCGCCTCGGCCGCGATCGCGACGGGGACGGGTTCGGCGACCGGACCGAGCTCGACGCAGGCAAGAGCCCGACGGACGCGCTCGACCACCCCTGACGGCGGTCGGAAGGGGGCTGCGAGTTCCGGGGGCGGCGGGGGATGAAGTGCTGCTTTGTGTCAGACACAAGTGCGCAGCTCGCGCCCTTACTTCGCCGCGGGGGGCGGGACGTCGAGACGGAGGCGGGCCCCGTAGAGCATCGTGCGGTCGTCGTCCTCGGCTGCCCGCTCGAGCAGGAAGGCGCGGTCCGGCGCCACGACCCCGCGGAACGCCTCGCGCCCGTCCACGGTGACGACCACGGGCGCCGCGAAGTCGAGGGTCCCCATGCCGAGCCACAGCTCGAAGCCGGCGACGTTGCGAGTCGAGACGGTGAAGGCGTTGCCCTTCTGGACGATCTCGATCGCGCCCCAGAGGGCGCCGCGCTGAAACGCCGGTTCGGGCTTCGCCTCGGGGAAGGTCGCCGTCTTCTCGAGGATCGCCTCCCCGCGGCGCGCCTTCAGACGCACCGCGTCGCCGGGCTTCTTCGCGCCGATCGCCGCCCGCAGGTCGCGCGGCCCCGCGATCTTCGCGTCGTCGAACCCGACGAGCACGTCGCCGGCCTCGAGACCCGCCGCCTCGGCGGGGCTGCCCTTGAGCACGCTGGCGATCCGGACGCCCTCGCCGGAGAACTCGGGGTCGAGGTTGATGCCGAGCTTCGGCCGTCCCGGCGGGAGGAGCGGGTTCACGTCGGGGAAGGCCGCCTCCCCGCCGAGGTGCGCCGCCACCGTCACTCGGCCGAGGCCGTGGACGCGGGAGGGCGCCGACGCCGTGCCCTCCCAGACGATCGTGGTCGGGTGCGGCGTCCGGCTCACCTTCTGCTCCCACGCCCAGATCGGCTCGCGCTCGGTGGCGAGGTAGCTCGGGTCGTGGCCGAAGCCCGCGATCTCGCGCCAGACGAAGGGCGCACCGAGGACCTTTATCGCCTCGGCCACGGGCTTGAGCGCCGCGCTCGGGTAGAGGCCGTCCTGGTCGGTGTTCACCGCGTAGATGGGCTTGTTGCGCAGCCCGCGCAGGTGGACCTCGAGGCCGCCCGCCGCCGCCACGCCCACGTGCCCGTTGAGCGGCTCGAAGCCCGCGAACGGGGTCGGGTGCGTGAGGGCGAGGTAGTAGCTGCCGGACCCGCCGTCGGAGAAGCCGGTCGCGAAGACGAGGTTCTCGTCGACGTTGAGCTCGCGCTTCGTGGCGGCGACGATGCCGAGGACGTTGCTCGCGCCGACGTCGGTCCACCATTCCGCCTTCTTCTCGCCCGCGGGGATGGCCAGGAGGTAGCCGTGCTGCTCGGCGTGGTCGCCGCGCAGCTGCTTCACCCCGTCGAGGTCCTCGACGGAGGGGAGCGCGGGCCGCGACACGCCGCCGTGGAGCTCGACCACGAGGCGATAGCGGCGCGCGGGGTCGTAGTCGGCGGGAACGTAGAGGAGGTAGGGGCGGTCCTTTCCGTCGGAGCACCGCTGGGTGCGCTCGAGCCAGGCGGTCGTCACGTCCTTGCGGTACGCGCGCCCCTCGGCGAGCAGCGCCGCGACGCGGGCGACGTCGGGCTTGCCCGCCACGATGGCGGCGACGGCCTTCGCCCGTGCGTCGGGGGTGGGGGCGTCGAGGAACGCACGCACCTGGGCGCGGATCGGGTCGTCCTCGGCGCCCGCGGGGCGCGCGACCCCCGCGAGGGCCAGGGCCAGGGTCGTCAGGAGGAGTAGGGGGCGGCGGGGGAGGAGGGTCATGCCGGATCCCGGGTGCGGGGCGCGATCAGGCGCCGTGGCACTTCTTGTACTTCTTGCCGCTCCCGCACGAGCAGGGCTCGTTGCGTCCCGGGTGCGCCTCGGCCTTGATGGGCTGGATCTTCACCGGCTTCCCGTCCACGAACTGCCATCGCCGGTCCGCCCCGCCCCGTGCGAACGTGGCCCGCTCGTGGTGGAGCAGCTCCTTGCCCCCCTTGTGCTCGCTGTGGCGCGCGATGAACTCGACCGTGCCCTCGTCGTCGGAGGGGCCGCCCTTCTCGGCGGACACGATCGTCAACCCGAGCCAGGTGGTCTCCTTCGACCACTTCTCGGTGGCGGCGCGGTCGACGTCGGCGGCCGCCGAGGGTGCGTACGTCGCGAGGATGTAGTCGATCTCCCCCTTCACGTAGGCCGTGTAGCGCGAGCGCATGAGAGCCTCGGCCGTCGGCGCGGGGGCTCCCGCGACGAACGGTCCGCAGCACGCTTCGTAGGTCTTCTCGGATCCGCACGGGCAGGTGGTCATGCGGACAGACTACCCAAGGGCCCGCCCGGGGGCGAGGCTCGGGGGGAGGCGACGCGCGGCACGGGGGATCCGGGCGGCCCTACCGGACCCGGGCCATGAGCTGACGCACCCGCTCCTCGTCGATGGGGACGAATCGATCCGTCGCCGCGTCGTAGTCGAGGACCTCGGCCCGTCCGAGGTCGAACCACCAGGCATGCAGGCGCAGATGGCCTCCCGCCTCCGCCTCGTGCACGAGCGGGTAGCTCCGCAGGTGCTCGAGCTGGAGCAGCACGCTCCTCTGCGAGAGGTGGTCGTGGGGCGGAAGGCCGGCCGGCGCCGCTCCCAGTCCCTCGCGCGCCGGCGCGGCGTGCCGGAGCCACGCCCCCAGGTGGGGCATGCTCTCCGACTTCGAGTCCGAGCAGAGCGCCCGCATCGCCGCGCACTCGGAGTGGCCGCACACGATCACGTCACGCACGTGCATCGCCCGGATCGCCAGCTCGATCGCCGCGGGGACCGACGCGCCCGCGCGGTCCAGCGCCATCGTCTCGGTGAACCGGGGCACGAGATTGCCCACGTTGCGGACGACCAGCAGGTCTCCGGGCTCCACCGACGCGAAGACGTTGGGCGCCACCCGGCTGTCCGAGCAGCAGATGAGCAGGGCGTCGGGGGACTGTGTGGCGGCGAGCTTCGCGAACGCCTCGGCGTGGCCCGGCGGGCGGGTCCGACGGAACGTCGCGATGCCTTGGAGGAGCTTCTTCACGGGATCGCAGGGTCGCAGGGCGCCGGGCGGCGTCGAGTTGTGTCGGCACCGCCCGTGCCGCGCACGGGAGAAGGCTGCGAGCGCCGGGGAAGAAGGGTCGCCGCGGGCGTCCCCGCTTCCGCGCGGCCGATCCGAAGCCCTTCCCGCTTGACTCCTCGGGCGCTTTCGGCGAACAGGTCCGCTTCCCAGGCGGGCGCGAGACGTCCTCCGCCCCATCCACCCTCCGCGCGCCGCGCCGACCCCGGGCGGTATCGGGCCTCCCCCATGCCCCCCTCCTCCCCGACCCCGTCCGAGAAGACCAACGTCCTGACGCACGTCCGGCGCGCATGGGCCTGGAACGTCGGCCGCGTCGTGCCCTCGGCGCGGGAGTCGGCAGCCCTCCTCGCCGCCGGCGTCACCGATCCGGTGGTGCAGAAGTATGCCGCGTGGCGGCGCAGCCTGCTTCTGGTCGCGGTCTGGCCGACCCTCTCCGTGCTGGCGCTCGCCCTGCTCGATGCCGTCGAGGACGGGATGAACGAGCTCACCGTCCTCGCCATCGCGCTCGAGTCGGCGTGGATGCTCGCGATGGTCGCGCTCGCCGTCGCCTGCGTGGACGGCATCCGTTCGTGGGCGCGACCCGGGGCCTCGTCCA
>JAYTCP010000005.1:0-4523 GCA_043736435.1 Planctomycetia bacterium
CCACGGGGCGGCCGTCGCGGTCGGCGAGGACGCGCCCGCCCCGCTCCGACATGCCGCGATCCACGACGATCACGAGCTCGCCCGCTCGCGGCAGCACCAGGCTCAGGGTGCGGGCGGCGAACCGGCCCGGCATCCAGGCGACCACGCACAGCACGCCGGCGTCGAGGCCGGTCAGCTCGAAGCGCCCGTCGGGGCCGACCTCGGCGGGGTTCGGCCCGAGGGGTCCCCCGATGTCGTGCTCGCCCACGGAGCCGACGAACCCGCGGAAGGGGCGGCCATCCTCGTGGAGCGCGCGCCCGCGCAGGGTCTCGCTCCCCCCGCGGACGTCGAGGCGGAGGTGTCTGCGCTCCCCATCCGCCCAGAGCCACACGTTCCCGTCGGCGCTCCGGCCGTCGGCCGTGACCACCACGACATCGAAGACCCCGGGCGGCAGCCCCTCGAATCTGCCGCGCCCGCTCGCGTCCGCGGTGGCCGTCGCCGCGGGCTCCGCGTCGTGGATGCCCTCGACGGGCAGGAGCCCCTCCGCAGGAACCGCGGCGAACGACATCGGCCGGTACGCGGGCCCTCGCGACCGTTCGTAGAGCAGCAGCCGTCCCGCCTCGGGCTTCCCCCGCCGCGTCACCTCCACCTCGATCGCGCACCCCGGCCCGCGCACGACGGGCGCCGTCGCGCGCGCGTCGCGCGCCCCCGCGAGACGGCCGGCATCGGCGGCGACGACGTCCGCCGCGGCGCCGCCGAGGCCGTCCGCACCCACCTCGGGCGTCGCCGTCGGCCTCAAGAACCACGCGCCGAGCCCGAGGGCCAGGGCGAGGAGCGCGAGGACCAGGACGAGCGGGCGGCGACGCATCACGCGGGGGAGCTCGGAGGACGGGGGCGGATCCGGGGCGGAAGGGTGGGGGCGCCGGGGGCGGGAACGGGGCCGAGCTGCGCACTTGTGTCAGACACAACTGCGCACTTCGGGGGACGGGCCGCGGGCCCGCCGGACCCCACGCCCGCCACCAGTATGAACGTGCGGCGCGACCGGGGGATCACGGGAACGTCACGGGGCCGGCTTTCTCGCCCACGGTAGAGTCCCCCGCCATGGACGACGGCCTCCTCGACCGGTACCGCAGCGCCGCCGGCGCCACGGCCTACGCGTCGAAGTACGGGGGGTCCTGGCTCCGCCGGCTCTCGAGCCGGCGGGAGCTCGACCTCGTCCGGCGGTGCCTCGACCGGGCGGGCACGCAGGACGTCCTCCTCGACGTGCCCTGCGCCGCGGGGCGGCTCGTGCCGGTGCTCCTCGAGCGGGCGCGTCGGGTGACGGCACTCGATCTCAGCCCCGCCATGGTGGCCGTGGCCTCGGCCGCCCTCGCCGCCGAGGTCGCCTCGGGGGCGGCGGTCGTGGGCGTGGGCGACGCCGGGCACCTCGCCTTCGAGGACGGCGCCTTCGACACGGTGGTCTCGTGGAGGCTCCTCCACCACCTGACCGACCGCGCCCATCGCGTCCGGGTCCTGCGCGAGCTCGGCCGCGTGGCCCGCCGTACCGTCGTCGTCTCCTGGAACGACGCCGGCACCTGGAAGGCGCGCTTCCAGCGCTGGCGCCGTCGCGCACGCCGCAGCCAGAAGCTCACGCGCGCGGAGCTCGCCGCGGAGGCCGCCGAGGCCGGGCTCACCCTCGACGCCGCGTGGCGGTTGTCGTCGCTCTTCTCGCTGCAGGCGGGCGCGGTGCTGCGCGTACCGGAGGCGCGGCCGTAGGGCGTCGGAGCGACGCGGTCAGCGGCAGAGGATCGACAGGAGCAGGATGTGCTCGCCCTCGCGCACGGGCTCGCGGGCGTGCACGAGGGCCGAGTCCATCACGAGGGCGTGTCCGGGCTCGAGCTCGTGGCGCTCGACGGAGCCGTCGGGCCGGTAGGTGAGGAGCGCGGAGCCGCGCCTCTGGCCCTTCGGGATGACGTGGTCGATGCACAGCAGGCAGTTGGCCGTGTAGCTCGGATCGTCGGGATGGGGCCACACGTGGTCGCCGGGACGGAGGTAGTAGAGGAGCTTCGCCTGGTAGCCCGGCACGATCCTGCGCCCGAGCGCCTTCCCCAGCAGGCGCATCAGCGACGGATCGACGGCCAGCGCGCGCCCCGTGGGCCCCGGTCGTCTGCCGCTCGCGGTCCGGCCGACGCGCAGCCCGGGAGCCGCCTCGCGCCGAAGCCTCGCGAGTGCTGCACCGTCGACGCACGGCAGCCGCCCGAGCCTGCGGATCGCCGTGGGATAGAGCCGGGCGAACACGTCCACGGAAGTCCCCCACGCGGCGCGCAGGAAGGCTTCGCGCGGCACGGAGCAGTCCGGGGCGAGCGCGGAGGAAGCGTAGGAGAGGAGCACCCGCAGGGGGCGGGACTCGCCGTCGCCGCGCGCGGCGAGCTCGGCCGTGAGCCGGCGCGTCAGGCGGTCCGCCGCGCGCGCCCACGCGACCGGGCTCCGCGACGCCCGAAGCCGGCGTGGGAACTCGCGCGCGAGCCGGCGGCGCGGATCCTTCGCGCCGGAGCCGTGCCGGAGGTTGATGTCGTCGTCGGGGAGCCGGTAGCCGAGCTCCCCGGCGACGCAGAGAAGCTCGAACAGGTGCCGCTCGGGCTCGATCCGCCGGGCGGGCGAGCTCTTCAGGGCTGCCCGCAGACGCGCCACCGGCGCGCGGAAGGGCTCTTGGAGTCGTACGCTCAAGGGGCCGCCCGCGTCGACGCGCTCCTGGCTAGCGCAGCTTCTCGTGGCCGGCGGAGGCGGCTCCGCCCTTGACCTTGTCGGCCTCGGTCTTGCGGACCGGCAGGTCCTTCACGGGCTTCGGGGCAGGGGCGTCCTTCGGGCTCGACTTGTCGTTCTTCGCCATGGGGCTCTCCTCGGGCCGCGACAGCGTGCGGCGCGCGTAGATTCTAGTAACCGCACGCGGACGCTTCAAGCGACATGTCTTCTTCCCCGGCTGCCGATCCGGTCGCCCCGGGGCCCGCCGAGGCGACCGAATTGACGTTGACCGGACGGATGCGCGGCCCCTACCCTCACCCGGGGTGATTCGGCGCGACCCCGGGCCGGCATCCCCCACCCCGGCGGGCCGCACGTCCCGGAGGCCACGCCGGGTGCCGTCACCCCCACCGAGCGGAAGAGGCGGCGTGCCGATGGCAGACCGCGCCCCGAGCGCCCCGCCCGACCCCGCGCTGTTCGAGATCGCAGGCCGCGCCGTCACCACCGCGGACGTCCTCCGCGCGGCCGACGTCCGGGGCGACCTGGAGGCAGCCTGGCTCGCATTCCTCGTCGGAGAGGGCGCATGGGAGCACGCCCGGGCACACCGGATGGAGGCCGACCCGGGCGAGGTCGAGCGCCGATCGGACGACGTGCGCTACGACCGCGGGCTCCTCACCGCCGAGGAGACCGAGGACTGGCTCGACGCACGCAACCTCACGATGGACGACCTGGAGGCGTTCGTCCTGCGGAGCTTGTGGCGCGAGCGGCACCCGGTCGAGGTCCCTCCCGCTGCCTTCGCGACGTCGCCCCCGGCGCAGAAGGAGCGCTTCCGGACCGAGGTCACGTTCTCGGCCGAGCTCGATCGGCTCGCGCACGGGCTGGCGCGGCGGATGGCCGTGGTCGAGGCGAACCCGTCCGGCGACGCCGCGGCGGGCGCGGAGGTCGCCCGGTCCCGCGAGGCATGCGTCCACCGGCTCGGGCTCCTCGAGGCGGACCTGTACGGATGGCTCGCGGCCGCGGGCCTCACGCGGGACGGCCTCGACCGTCTCCTGCGGATGGACCTCGCCTTCGAGGCGCGCCGCGCGTCCGTGCTCACCCCGAAGGCGCGCGAGGGCATCCGCCAGTCCATGCGGATCCCGCTCACCCGCGTCGACGTGGAGACGGTGAGCGTCGCCTCGATCGACGCCGCGCGCGAGGTCCGCTGCTGCGTCGTCGACGACGGCGTGGCCATGGCGGAGCTCGCCGCCGCGCACGGCCTCGCGCACGCCCGCCGATCCCTCGTCCTCGAGGACGTCGATCCGGCGCCGCGGAACGCGCTGATCTCGGCGGCGACGAACGACGTCCTCGAGCCCGTCGAGACGCCGTCCGGATTCGAGGTCTTCCGCCTGCGGGGGAAGCAGGAGCCCGACGCGTCCGACCCGGAGATCCGCCGACGCATCGACCGGGAGCTCCTCGAGGCCCACGACGCCGATCTCGAGGCGCGCCACGTCCGCTGGCTGCTCCGGGTGGACGACCCGGCATGACGACCCCGACCGAGGACGTCCTCCGGCGCCATGCGGTCTTCCGCTTCCTCCCGGAAGACCACCAGGAGGGCCTGCGCGCGCAATTCCGGCCCGAGCGGTACGCGTTCGGCGACGTGATCCTCCGCCAGGGCGGCGAAGCGGACGCCTACTACGTCCTCACCTCGGGCCGCGTGCGCGTCGTCAAGACGACCGAGAAGGGCGACGAGCTGACCCTCACGTCCCTCGAGCCGGGCGACGGGTTCGGGGAGGCCGCCCTCGAGGACGGCGGGCGACGGACCGCCACGGTGCGCGCCAGCTCCGCGG
>JAYTCP010000006.1:0-5091 GCA_043736435.1 Planctomycetia bacterium
GCATGAGGAACCCAGCGCCGGCAATGATCGCCCATCCCATGATTTGCCGCACCAGCCCGCGCACCTGGGCTGGCTGGGAATTTGCAAATTTGCGCAAAATCCACCAGCCGCCAAACACAATCACTGCCGCCAGAACAAATCTGACCGCGCCTGGCCCCGAAGCCCGCCCCGCACGCGCCCCTGCGCGCCGCCGGGCGCCCGGTTCCCGTGGAGACCGCCGCGGTGGCCGTCGGGGCGGCCGACGTCAACGTCGAGGTCCCGGTCTCAGGTAGATGAACCAGTAGGCGAGCCCCACCATCAGGGACCCGCCGACGACGTTGCCGAGCGTCACGGGCACCAGGTTGTCGAGCACGAAGGCCCCGATCGACAGCGGGGCCGACGCATCGCCCCGCACCAGCATGGCGTAGGGGATCGAGAAGAGATTCGCGATCGAGTGCTCGAGACCCATCGCCACGAACGCCGTCACCGGCCCGACGATGCACACGATCCGGTCGGTGGTCGAGCGCGCGGAGAACGACAGCCACACGGCCAGGCACACGAGCGCGTTGCAGAAGACGCCGCGCACGAACGCCTCGGTCCAGCCGAGCGAGACCTTGGCCGTCGCGGCCGCCACCGCCGTGCGGCCCACCGCGCCGTCGTCGAGCGCATGGAGGCCCGCCCAGCGCATGCCGAGCGCCGTCACGAGCGCGCCGACCCCGTTCCCGAGGTAGACGAGGGCCCAGTTCGAGAGGACCGCCCGCGTCGTCACGCGACCCTGAGCGCGCGCGATCACGAGCAGGGCGTTCCCGGTGAAGAGCTCGGCGCCACCCACGAGGACGAGCACGAGCCCCAGCGAGAACGAGAGCCCGACGAGGAGGCGGGAGAGCCCGAAGCCGAGCCCGTTGTCCGTCGCCACGATCGTGCTGAGCTGGGCTCCGAGCCCGATGAACGCCCCCGCGAGGACGCCGAGCGCGAGGGTCTTCGACGCGGGCAGCCCGGCCTTCGCGACGCCTCCGGCCTCGACCCGGGCGGCCATCTGGGCCGGGGTGTACGGGTCGAAGGGGGACGCGTCAGGGACAGGGGGGGGCGGCGGGGGGGGCAGGGGCGGCGCGGGAGTAGCGGGCGGCGAGTCCACGGCAGGCTCAGGAGACGGCGACCGGCAGGGTCTTCGTGACGCCCGGCGTGGAGTCCCGGAACGCGCGCACCCCGGGGACCCGCGACGCGAGGAACTCGGCGGGCGTGCCGTCGAAGACGAGCGTCCCGTCGCTCAAGAGGACGATCCGGTCCGAGATGCCGCAGGCGCCGAGCACGTCGTGGGTGACGACGAGGCTCGTGACCCGCAGCCGGTCGTGGAGCGACTGGATCAAGCCGAGGATGCGCGCCGAGTTGAGGGGGTCGAGGCCGCTCGTGGGCTCGTCGTAGAAGAGGACCTCGGGGCGCGGCGCGACCGCGCGCGCCACCGCCAGGCGCTTCTTCATGCCGCCGGAGAGCTCGACGGGGTTCATGGTCGGGTCGGTCCCGCCGAGCCCGACGGCCTCGAGGCTCTCCCGGATGCGCTCGGCCACGTCCTCCTTGCGGAGGTGGAGCACCTCCTCGAGCGCGAGGGCGATGTTCTCCGCCACGGTCATGCCGCTGTAGAGCGCGCCCTGCTGGTAGACGACGCCGCACCGTGCCCGGACGGGAAGGAGCACCTCGTCGGAGGCGCCGACGACGTCCGTGCCCAGCAGGCGCACCTGCCCTCGATCGGGCGTGAGGAGGCCCAGGATCACCTTCAGGAGCACGGTCTTCCCGCTGCCGCTCTCGCCGAGGAGCGTGATCGTCTCCCCGCGCCGGACGACGAGGTCCACGCCCTTCAGGACCTGCTTCGCGCCGAAGGCCACGTGGACGTCACGCGCCTCGATCGCGGGTTCGTCGGTCGGATGGGGCGACGGGGGATCCGCGGTGCCGTGGGGCATGGCCCCATCGTCGGATGGCGGACGGACTCCCTCCAAGGGGTGACCGAGAGCGGCGTTCGCGAGGGCCGCCGCGGACCGCTGCCAACGGCTCCGAAGGCTCGGAGGCATCCCCCGCCCCACGGATAGCATGAGGAGGATCCGATCGCTTCCGGCGGTCGCCCAAGGCGGATCGCACGATGGCGCAGGAGACCACCCCCGCCCTCCCTCCCCACGCCCTCCCGGGCGGGGAGGTGGTGCGCGAGCTCGCCTCGCACGCCGTGCGGGGCCTGTCGGAGGGGGAGGCCGTCGCCCGCCTGCGGACCCACGGGCCCAACGAGCTCCCGACGTCGGGGCCGCCGTCGGCTTGGTCGGTGTTCGCGGCGCAGCTGAAGAACGTGCTGGTCCTCATCCTGCTGCTGGCCATCGGGCTCTCGCTGGCCCTCGGGCACCTGGTCGAGGCGGCGTCAATCGGGGCCATCTCGCTGTTCTCGATCTTCCTCGGGTTCTTCCAGGAGCTGCGGGCCGAGAAGGCGCTCGACGCCCTCCGGCGCATGTCGGCGCCGCACGCCACGGTGGTCCGGGACGGGCGCGCGCGTCGCGTCCCCGCGCGGGAGCTCGTCCCCGGAGACCTGATCCGGCTCGAGGCCGGCGACCTCGTGCCGGCCGACGCCCGCCTGGTCGAGGCCGTGGACCTCCAGACGGACGAGGCCCCGCTCACGGGGGAGTCGGTGCCCGTGGCGAAGGACGCCCACGCCGTGGCGGCGCCCGAGGCCGGGGTCGGCGACCGCCACGGGGTGGTCCACCAGGCGACGGCCGTCACCTATGGCCGCGCGACCGCCGTCGTGATCGGGACGGGGGCGTTGACCGAGGTGGGCCACATCGGCACCCTGCTCGCCGGCGTCGAGGCCGACAAGACCCCCCTCGAGGTCGAGCTGGACCGCGTGGGGCGCGCGCTCGGGCGGGCGGCATTCGTCGTCGTCCTGCTCGTCGTCGCCCTGGGGCTCCTGCGCGGGCGCCCGGTCGTCGAGATGGTGATCTTCGGCATCGCGCTCGCCGTGGCCGTGGTCCCCGAGGCGCTCCCCGCCGTCGTCACGATCTCCCTCGCGATCGGGGCCCAGCGCATGGCGAAGCGCAATGCGCTCGTGCGCCGGCTGCCCGCCGTGGAGACGCTCGGCAGCACGACGATCATCTGCACGGACAAGACCGGGACCCTCACGACGGGGGCCATGGCCGTCCGGGAGGTCTACGCGGGCGGCCGCACCTTCGATCCCGGCGGCGCGGGGAGCCCGGCGGGCGGCACGACGCCTGCGGCGCCCGACCCCCTGCTCCTCGCCTTCCTGCGGGCGGGAGCGGTGTCCACGGACGCCGAGCTCGCCGACGCCGACGGGGACGGGCGGCGGCGGGTCCGCGGCGACCCGACCGAGGGCGCGCTCCTGCTCGCCGCGGCGGGCATCGGGCTCGAGAAGGCCGACCTCGAGGCCGAGGCTCCGCGGAGCGGCGAGATCCCCTTCAGCTCCGAACGCAAGCGGATGACGACGCTGCACGCCGGGGCCGCCGCCCCGGTCGCGTACTCGAAGGGTGCGCTCGAGGTGCTCCTTCCCGACTGCGTGCGGTGGCGCACCGAGGGCGGGGAGGAGCTCCTGGAGCCGCACGACCGGGAGCAGATCCTCGAGGTCGCGCGGGGGATGGGAGAGCGCGCCATGCGCGTCCTGGCCGTCGCGGAGCGGGGCGACGCCACGATCGAGTCCGCGGAGCAGGGGATGACCTTCCTCGGGATCGCCGGTTTGATCGACCCGCCGCGCCCGGAGGCGAAGGAGGCGGTCGCGACGTGCCATCGGGCCGGGATCCGCCCGATCATGATCACGGGCGACCATCCGACCACGGCCGCCGCCATCGCGCGAGAGCTGGGCTTCGCGGGCAGCGGCGAGGCCGTGACCGGCGTGGCCCTCGAGCGCATGGACGACGAGGCCCTCGCGGCGGCCCTGCCGACGACGTCGGTGTTCGCCCGGGTGTCGCCGGCGCACAAGCTCCGCATCGTCTCGGCGCTCAAGCGCGGCGGCCACGTGGTCGCCATGACCGGCGACGGCGTCAACGACGCGCCCGCGCTCAAGCGGGCCGACATCGGGATCGCGATGGGGATCTCGGGCACGGACGTGGCCAAGGAGGCGGCCGTGATGACCCTGACGGACGACAACTTCGCCTCGATCGTCGCCGCGGTCGAGGAGGGCCGCGGGATCTACGACAACGTGAAGAAGTACCTGATGTACCTCCTCTCCTCGAACACGGGGGAGGTGCTCCTGATGGCGGCGGCCATGCTCTTCGCGCTGCCCCTGCCCCTCTCGGCCGTGCAGCTGCTCTACGTGAACCTCCTCACCGACGGCCTCCCCGCGCTCGCGCTCGCCGTGGACCCCCATGCCGACGACCTCATGACGCGGCGACCGCACCGTCCGGGGAGGAGCATCTTCTCGCGCCCCGTGGTCGCGCTCATGCTCGTCGGCGGCCTGTGGTCGGCGGTGGTGAACCTGAGCCTCTTCGGCTGGGCGCTCTCCTCCGGACGGTCCCTCGCCGAGGCGATGACGATGACCTTCGTCTCGCTCGTGATGATCCAGTTCTTCAAGGCGTACTCGTTCCGCAGCGAACGGCGCTCGATCTTCGTCCGGCCGTTCGAGAACCGCTGGCTCAACCGGTCCGTCCTCGGCGAGCTCGCCCTGCTCGTCGTCCTCCTCTACGTCCCCGCGCTCCGGGCGCCCTTCGGTGTCTACCCCCTCCCCGTCTCGGACTGGATCATCGTCGGCGTCGCCTCGCTGTCCATCGTGCCCGTGCTGGAGCTCGTCAAGGCCCTCGGGCGCCGCGGCGTCCTCGGCGCCCTGGATTGAACGGGCGCGCCGCCCGCGTCAGAGGCGCGCCGCCCGCGCGTCGTCCCACCCCGCGGCGTCCTTGAGCGCCCGTTCGAGGCGCTCTTCGAAGGCCCGGGCGGGCCCGGCCAGCTCGGGATGGCCGAGGAGGTCGAGGAGCTGCGTCGGCCGGATCGTCGAGATGCGGGAGCGTCCGCCGGCCCCGTCGCGGCTCGCGATCTCGTAGCCCGAGACCCGCCACGTGCGCCCGTCGGTGGGGCTCGACGCCGAGGCCGCGAGCTCGGGCAGCGGGTCGTCGATCTCGATCACGAAGGACTTGGGCA
>JAYTCP010000007.1:0-3318 GCA_043736435.1 Planctomycetia bacterium
AGCGCGCGATGCAGAGGACTCCCATCGCCATCCCGACGAGCCCGAACCACCAGACCCGGCGCATGGTCTCGATCCCGCCCGCGGCGAGAAGGACGAAGCCCGAGAGGAGCACGATCGCGCCCAAGGCCGTGCGGCGACGGGCCGGGGCGGGGAGCGGTGCTGCGCCCTGCGTCTCCGAGGAGGTCGAACCCGCGCGCCTCCCGTCGGAGACCAGCTCCCTCGTCCCACGGGACTCCCGCGCGGCGCGACGGACGGCGCTCGCATGCTCGCGGGCCCGCGCGTCGAGGCGGAGTGCCCGGTGCGCGGCGAACGCGCCGAACGGCATCGTGAGCAGGGGGAGCTTCACGACGAGGGCCGCCGCGAGGAGATCGTCCATCCGTCCCCGGGCGGCGGCGCCGGCGAGCGCCATGGCCGGCAGCACGACGCCGACGATCCGGCGGACCCGCAGCGTCATGTCCTCCATCCCCGCCGCGCACGCCACGAAGAGCACGACGAGGGGGATCACCGGCAAGGAGAACATCACGAGGACGAGGGGCCCCGGCATGTCGTCCACGACCATTGCGAGGTGGACGGCCAGCCCCAGGAGCGCCGCGACGTCGAGGACCGAGGAGATCCGCACGGGGCCCGCACCCGGGGCGGTCGTCCCGCGCCCCTCGCCCCGGCGGCCGCGCGCGTCGACCGCATACCTCGACGGCGTCGACGGCGTCGACACGACGACGGGGGCCGCGGACGTGTCCGGGAGGGGTGGGTGCGAGGGAGGGGAGGTCCCCATCCCGGGAGTCTACGCCCCCGCCGCCGGCGCGTGCCCTCCGAGGGGGCTCCCGGGCCCCCGCGCCCAAAGTCCGTCCCGACGCTCGCCGCCCGGGGCTCCCCGCGCCTGGCCGTCTACCCGCGGAAGGCGTCGAGGCCGGTGATGTGGTGGCCGAGGATCAACGCGTGGATGTCGTGCGTGCCCTCGTACGTCTTCACCGACTCGAGGTTGCACATGTGCCGCATCGTCTGGTACTCGTCGGTCACGCCGTTGGCGCCGAGCATGTCGCGCGCCATCCGCGCGATCTCGAGCGCGTGGAAGCAGCCGTTGCGCTTCGCCATGCTGATCTGCTGGGGCGTCACCTTGCCCGCGTCCTTCATGCGGCCGAGGCGCAGGACCATGAGCTGCCCCTTCGTGATCTCGGTCAGCATGTGGGCCAGCTTGGCCTGATAGAGCTGGAACCCGGCGATGGGCTTGCCGAACTGGATGCGCGTGGCGCCGTACTGCCTCACCTCGTCGTAGCAGGCCATCGCCGAGCCGCCGACTCCCCACGCGATGCCGTACCGCGCCTGGTTGAGGCACGAGAGCGGCCCGGAGAGGCCCTCGGCCTTCGGGAGCATCGCCGTGCCGGGAAGGTGCACGTCCTGCATCACGAGCTCGCTCGTCACGCTCGCGCGCAGGCTGTGCTTGCGCTTCTGCTCCTTCGTCGAGAAGCCCTTCGTCCCGCGCTCGACGAGGAAGCCGCGCACGACGCCGTCGAGCTTCCCCCACACGAGGGCCACGTCCGAGAGGTCGCCGTTCGTGATCCACATCTTCGCGCCGCTGAGCACGAACCCCGTCCCGTCGCGGACGGCCTTCGTCTCCATGCCGCCCGGGTCGCTGCCGTGGTCGGGCTCGGTCAGGCCGAAGCAGCCGATCGCCTTGCCGGCGTGCATCGCGGGGAGCCAGCGCGCCTTCTGCTCGTCGGAGCCGTAGCGCCAGATCGGATACATCACGAGCGCGCCCTGGACGCTCACGAACGAGCGCAGGCCGCTGTCGCCGCGCTCGAGCTCCTGCATCACGAGGCCGTACGCGACGCTGTTCAGACGCGGGAAGTCGGCGTAGTCGAGGTTGCCGCCCAGCGTGCCGAGCTCGGCGATCTCGGGGATGATCTCGCGCGGGAAGCGCCCGTCGCGGTACGCGTCCTCGACGATGCCGAGGAAGCGGTCCGACACCCACGAACGCACGGTGTCCCTGACCATCCGCTCCTCGTCGGAGAGGAGCCCGTCGATGTCGTAGAAGTCGGGCGCGACGTAGGGAGCGGGCATGCGCGGAGGCTACCCGGGTTGCCCCGGCAGGGGCTAGCGACGGCGCAGCGCCCGAGCCGGCCTCGCGGTCCTACCGGTCCGGGCGGCGCCGGCGGACGGGGATCGGGGAGACGGCCGGCTTCTTCGGGGGGCTCGGGGGTGCCGGGGCCGCCGGCACCGCAGGGGCGACCGGCGCGACCGGCGCCGTCCGCGGCACGGACACGACCGGCGGCACGGCCGCGACGGGCCGCGCGGGCGAGGTCCCTCGGACCGGGGCCGCCGGCACCACGGGCGGCACGACCGCGGCGGGCCGCTGGCGGGCCGGAGACTCGAGCAGCCCCTTCTGGCGGAACATGAACTCGGTCCCGCCGATGCGGACGACGTCGCCGTCCCGGAGCCCCTGGCGCTGGACGACCCGCTCGCCGTTCACGTACGTGCCATTGCGGCTCCCCAGGTCCTCGATCACGTACGCGTCGCCCTCGGCGAGGACGCGGCCGTGCCGGCGCGACGCGTTGGGGTCCTCGAGGCTGAAGTCGACGTCGGGGGCGCGCCCGATCACGCACTCGGTCCCGACGGCGTGATCCCGGCCGATGCCCGGGCCCTTCGTGATGACGAGTCGCGGCATGGGCCCCAAGGATACACACCCGACCGTAGCCGGCTCAAGGGGCGGATCGCGAACGGCCGCGGCGTGCCGACGGGCGCATCCTCGCCATCGCCCCGCGGCGGTCGATGGGCTACCCTGTCCGCCTACGCCCGAGGGCCGCGTGACTGCCGGATCCGAGTCGACCGCTGCGCCCCCCGATCCGCACGCCGGAGGTGTCGCCCCGCCGCCCGCGAGGTCCGCGTCCAGCGCGTCGCCACCTCCCCGAGCGACTCCAACTCCCGGGGCGTCTCACCCTCCCCCCGTCGGGCCCTCTGGGCCCGATAGCCCCTCCTCTTCCATGCAGGCCGCCACCCCGGTCCCGCCGACCGCACCGGCACCCGAGGACGCGCACCCGGGCGCACCGGCGGCAGCGGTCCATCCCGAGGTGGAGACGCCCCGGGGAGCGCACCTCTCCCGGACTCGCTACGCCCTCGAGACCCTCCTGCTCGCGGTCGCGATCTTCGGGATCGGCGAGCTGGTGCGGCGCTTCACACCCGCGTGGCGCGGGGTCCCGCCCGTCTGGTTCCCGGCGGGGCTCGCGTTCGGCGCCGCCTGGAGGCTCGGGCGCCGATCGCTGCCCGGCATCGCTCTGGGCAACATCGCGCTCAACCTCGCCGCGGGCGGCCCCCTGCCGGCGG
>JAYTCP010000008.1:0-6413 GCA_043736435.1 Planctomycetia bacterium
CGGTCCTTCTGCCACGGTTGGCCGCTTCCACGGGGCCGATCGTCGTTGTCGACGGCGGTACGGCGGGCCCGCCTCCGGGCACTCCCGCGCCGAGGCCCCGTCTCGCCGCCGCGATCGAGGACCTGCGGGGCGAGATCCGCGCCCTGAGGGACGAAGTTCGCGCCCTGCGCGCGCTGCTCGAGGCAACACGGAGCCCGAAGTAGGGCCCTCCCGCCCTGCAACGAAGACGTTTCCCGGGGACGTCGCCGGCCGGGGGGCGTCCAAGCCGCGCGTCCCCGCCCCGGCGAACCCGCTTTACAAGTCCGCGCCGCGGACTCACCCTGACGGATCGATTCCCGTTCTGGAGATCTCCATGCGCCCGACGTGCCGAGCGTTCCTCGCCTTCGCGTCCCTCGTCGCCCTCCCCGTGGGCACCACATTCGCCGGAGACCCGACGCCCGCGATCCCGGAGCAGGAGGCTCCGCCGTGGGAGGGAGAGGTGCCGGATGCGCCGCCCGCCGCGATCCGCGTGCTCGATGCCGTCTCGATCGCGGGAGTCGTCGCGCTCGACGTGCCCGCGCCCGTGCCGCCTCCCGTGGCGCCGCCTGCGCCCGCGGGGCCCACGCCGACCGACGTGCCCGTCCTCGGCGTGCTCTTCCGCGGAGGGGCCGACGGCGGTGGCGCGCCGCCCGCCCCGCCGCGCGGGGGCCACGCCGCGCGACCGAACGACCCGAGTCGCGCCGAGATCGAGGCGCTGGTGCGCAAGGCGGTCGAGGACGGGCTCGCCTATCGGAAGGCGGTGGGCGGCGGACTGGGCCGCGGCCCGGCGCGCTCGTTCGCGGGTCCCGTTCCGCCGGCGGCGCCCGGGGCTCGGGGTCGCATCTTCGTGAGCGAGGATCACGGGAAGACCTGGATCGGACAGATCAACGAGGCCGGTTGGGAGTCGGCCGCGCGCAAGCCCGCGCGTCCGCCCGTGCACCCCGGCCGTGCGGGGGGCCCGCCCCCGGCGCCCCCGAAAGATCGTGCACAGGTCTCGCCCATCGATGCGCTGCGTCGCGAGGTGATGGCCCTGCGCCAGGAGATCCGCGCGCTGCGGAAGATGCTCGCGCGCGAGCGTGACGACGATGACGACGATGAGGATGACGACTGCGACGAGTGCGACGACGAGTGCGACGACCACGCGAATCGCGGCCGTCGCCACGGACGCGCCGATCGCGACGACGACGAGTGCGACGAGTGTGCGGGGCGAGGGGATCGCCACGACCGTAGCGACCGTGGCGAACGCCGTCGCGATCGCGCTGGCGAGCCGGGTGCGAAGCCCCGTCACCGGCAGGGTCAGGGCCCGATGGGCGGGCCGCGCGGTGGTCCCGGAGGCCCCGGTGCTCGCGGCGGCCCCGGTGGCCCGCCGCGGTAGGGATCGTCTACGAACGCAGCCGCACGCCGAGGGCGCGCGTCGGGCGCCCTCGGTCGCAGGTCAGAAGGTGTTCCTCAGGTGCTCGACGCCGTGCTGGAAGATACGCAGGCCGTCGGGGATCGTGGTGGCGCCGTCCCGGTGGAAGCGGGGGCTCTGCCACGCGAACTGGTGCCGCTCGGGGTGGGGCATCAGGCCGAGGATACGGCCGGTCGGGTCGGTGATGCCCGCGACGTCATCGACGGCGCCGTTCGGGTTCCACGGGTAGCCGCACGGGTGGGAGCCGTCGGGGCCCACGTAGCGAAGGGCGATCTGACGGTCGGCGTGGAGGCGCGTGCGGACGGCCTCATCGAGAGGGAGGAGGCGTCCCTCGCCGTGGGCGACGGGCACGTGGTAGCGCTCACCCACTCGGAGGAAGACGCTGCGGTCGGTGGCGACCTCGAGGGTCACCCAGCGGTCCTCGTAGCGGTTGCCCGTGTTCGAAGCCAGGGTCACGGCGCGCTTCGTCGTGCCGTCGAAGCCGGGCACGAGGCCCGTCTTCGCGAGCACCTGGAACCCGTTGCAGATGCCGAGGACGATGCCCCCGCGGTCGACGAGGCGTCGGATCCCGTCGATCAGGCCGGTGCGGATCCGCGCGCCGAGGACCGTTCCGGCGCCCAGGTCGTCGCCGTGGCTGAAGCCGCCGGGCAGGACGAGGCCGTGGACGTCCGCCAACCGTCGGGGCGTCTTCAGGAGCTCGTTCACGTGGAGCGTGACGGTCTGGGCGCCCGCCTGCTCGAAGGCATAGGCCGTCTCGCGATCGCAGTTCGTCCCCGCGGCCCGCAGGACGAGCACCCGCACCACGCCGGGCTTGGCTGCGCCGGGCTTCGCGGCGCGCGGCGTCGCCTTGCGGGAGGCGGACGCGCGCCGCGCGGGGGCCTTCGCCGCCTCCGCGCGGCGGGGCCCCGGGGCTCGCGTGGCCGACGCGGCCGGACGCTTCTTCGCGGTCGGGCTCATCGGTCGTCCTCCCGTGCGAACGGCAGCGCCTCGCGCCACGCGGTGCGCAGCTCCTTGATCGACGCCGCGATCACGTCGCGGTCGCCACCCACGCTGCGGATCGTGAGCCGTGGCGCCTCCGTGACGCGGCCGGCGGCCCCGACGGGCACGCCCGCGGCGGCCATGTGCCGCTCGAACTCGGGACCCTGCTCGGAGGGGATCTCCACGAGGAACCGGGTGGTCGACTCGCTGAACAGCAGCTTGTCGGACCGGCGCACGGGACCGGGGACCTTGCCGAGGTCGAGGTCGAGGCCGAGGTCGCCCGCGAACGCCATCTCCGCCGCCGCGACGGCGAGGCCGCCGTCGGACAGGTCGTGGGCCGCGCGGACGAGACCGAGCCCGATGGCCGAGGACACGGCCGACAGCGTGCGTCGCGCCGTGTCCCGCACCACGGGCACCCGCGTGCCGAGCAGGTGGAGGATCCGGTACCACCGGCTGCCCCCGCACTCGTCGAGCGTCTCGCCGACCACGTAGACGAGGTCGCCGGCGCGCTTGAGGTCCATCGTGATCGTCTTGCGCACGTCGTCGATCACGCCCATGGCGCTGATGAGCAGCGTGGGGGGGACGGCGATCACCGTGCCGTCCTCCATGCGGAACTCGTTGTTGAGCGAGTCCTTGCCCGAGACGAACGGAGTGCCGAAGTGGAGCGCGGCGTCGCGGCAGCCTTCCGCGGCGCGGACGAGGCTGCCGAGGCGGTCGGGCTTGTCCGTCCGTCCCCAGGTGAAGTTGTCGAGGATCGCGATCCGGTCGAGGCTCGCGCCGACGGCGACCGCGTTCCGCAGGGCCTCGTCCACCACGGCCCAGGCCATGGCGTACGGGTCGATGTCGCCGAACGCCGGGTTGATGCCGTTCGAGATCACGAGCCCCTTCGCGGAGCCGAGCTTCGGCGCGATGACGGCGGCGTCGCTCGGGCCGTCGGCCACGCCGGTCAGCGGCCGCACCACGGCGCCCGCCTGGACCTCGTGGTCGTACTGACGGATCACCCACTCCTTGCTCCCGATGTCGGGGGTGTGGAGCAGGGCGAGGAGCATGCGCGTCTGGTCGGTGACGTCGGGCCCCATGTACTCGGCGCCGCCGCCGCGCCGGTGGGTCGCCTTGCGCGTCACCTTCGGGAGCCCGTCGTGGAGGAACGCCATCGAAAGGTCGCCCACCACGGTCTTCCCGTGGCGCAGCACGAGCCGGCCGGTCCCCGTGAACCTCCCGAGGGCGACGGCCTCGACGTCCTCCGCCTCGCAGATCGCGCGGAAGCGCGGCCACGCCTTCGGCGGCACGGCGGCGACCATCCGCTCCTGCGCCTCGCTGATCCAGATCTCGTCGTAGCGCAGGCCCTCGTACTTGAGCGGGGCCTGTGCGAGGTCCACCTCGGCGCCCAGCTCGGCGGCCATCTCGCCGACCGCGCTCGAGAACCCGCCGGCGCCGCAGTCGGTCAGCGCCGAGAAGAGCCCCTCGTCGCGGCCGCGCAGGAGGACGTCGAGGACCTTCTTCTCCGTGATCGCGTCGCCGATCTGGACCGCGCCCGACGACACCGTCTCGCTCGCTGCGTGGAGCTCGACGCTGCTGAACGTGGCCCCGTGGATCCCGTCGCGGCCCGTGCGCCCGCCGAACGCCACGATCACGTCCCCCTTGCGCGCCGCCTTCGCGATGCGGTCGCGCGGGATCACGCCCACGCAGCCGCAGAACACCACCGGGTTGCCCACGTAGCGGGGGTCGAACAGGATCGCCCCGTTCACCGTGGGGATGCCCATCCGGTTCCCGTAGTCGCGCACGCCCGACACGACGCCCTTCATGAGGCGGCGGGGGTGGAGGCAGCCCTTCGGCACCCGCTCGAGGGGCATGTCGGGCGGGCCGAAGCAGAACACGTCCGTCGAGGCGACGGGGCGCGCGCCGAGCCCCGTGCCCAGGATGTCGCGGATCACGCCCCCGATGCCGGTCCCCGCGCCGCCGTAGGGCTCGATCGCGCTCGGGTGGTTGTGGGTCTCCACCTTCATGCACACCGCGTCCACGTCGTCGAACGCGATCACGCCGGCGTTGTCCTGGAAGACCGAGAGGCACCACGGCTTGTCGAGCCGCTGCGTCGCCGCGAAGATCGTCTCCTTGAGCAGGTTCGCGTACGCGCGCCTGCCGTCGTCGCCCTCGTACTCGATGGGCCCGGTGAGCGTCTTGTGCTTGCAGTGCTCCGACCAGGTCTGGCCGAGCGTCTCGAGCTCGAGGTCGGTCGGCTCGCGGCCGAGCCCGCGGAAGTGCTCCCGGATCGCCGCCATCTCGGCGAGGGACAGGGAGAGGTGCAGGTCCGTCGAGAGCTCCGAGAGCTCCTCGGCGCTCAGGCCGCGGATGGGCACCTCGCGCCGCTGCACGCGCACGGGCGCGGGCTCGGGGAAGCGCCACGCCGTGATCGTCCCGAGCGCCACCTCCTCGATCACCTCGTTGCCGAGCGCGCGCACGGCGGCGGCGAGCAGCGGGTCCGGGCCGCCCGTGGCGGGCGCTGGGACGCCCTTGACCCAGAACGTGCGCGCCGTCTTCACGCGGCCCACGCGCAGCCCGAGGGACCGGAGCGTGGTCCGCGCGCTCTCGGCCTCGGCGTCGGTGACCCCCGCCTTGCGCAGGACCGTCACCGGCCGCGCGCCGTCGGTCCCCCCGAGGTGCACCGCGCGGTCGACCGCCACGCGGTCCATCACGGGGTCGGCCAGCACCTCGGAGGCGGCCCGCGCGAGGTCCTTCGGAGAGAGCACTCCCTCGAGGAAGAACGTGCGCACCACGCGGACGTCCGTGACGCCGGCGGCGCCGGCCGCCTGGAGCTCGTGGGCCGCCTCGCGGCCGGCGGGATCCGCCTGCTCCGGCTTCAAGGCGATCTCGATCCTGTGGACGGGCGCCACGTGCCTAGTCTTCGACGGCCGGGTCACCTTCGACGGCCGAAGCGAGAGCGCCCGGCGCACGGCGGGGGGGCGGGCCTTTGCGCGGATCGGGGGCTTCGGGGCCACGGGCCCCGCGGGGGCCGAGGCGCGGCGGGGCGGGGCGGGCTTGGGACGGCGCTTGGACGGGGCGGGCATGGGGGGGTCAAGATGGCACAACCCCTTGCTACACGGGCATTTCCGCTGGTCATGCCGGGATAACATCCCCTTATCCGGTCGTGGCACCGCCCCCGATCCGGTATGATCCTGGCGCGTGCGTGGCCCGGCCCGGCTGGTCCCCGGGGAGGCCGCGCCCGACCTGCATCGCCCGATCCCGGCTGCGTTCCATCCCCCCTCCCTCAAGCGAGCCCTTGCCCGCGTTTGGTGCCGCGCCCGACGCCGCCGTCGCCGCGAGCGCCCCCGAGGCGTTGCCCCATGGGCGAACCGATCCGACCGACGAACAAGACCGACCTCTCGACGTGCCTGCCCTTCGAACGGCCGGTGTTCGAGCTCGAGCGCAAGCTCGACGAGCTGATGGTCCTGTCCGACGCGACCTCGATGCACCTGAACGGGGAGCTCCGGCCCCTGCTCGAGAAGCGCGACCGGATGCTCGTGGAGGCGGTGTCCCGCCTCGGCCCCTGGGAACGGGTCCAGATCGCCCGCCACCCCCGGCGCCCCCAGTTCCGCGACTACGCCTTGGGCGAGTCCGGACGCGCCGGCCTCCTCGACGAGTGGATCGAGCTGAAGGGCGACCGCCTCTTCGGCGACGACAAGGCGATCTCGACGGGCTTCGCCCGCATGGGCCCGTACCGCTTCCTCCTGATCGGGCACCGCAAGGGCCGCGAGATGAAGGAGAAGCTCGCGAGCAACTTCGGGTGTGCGCACCCCGAGGGCTATCGCAAGGCCCTCCAGAAGATGAAGCTCGCCGAGCGCTTCGGCCTGCCGATCGTGACCCTGATCAACACGCCCGGCGCCTATCCGGGCATCGGCGCGGAGGAGCGCGGGCAGGCCTGGGCCATCGCCGAGAACATCCTCGAGATGAGCGCCCTGCGCGTCCCGACGCTGTGCATCGTGATCGGGGAGGGGGGCAGCGGCGGCGC
>JAYTCP010000009.1:0-5779 GCA_043736435.1 Planctomycetia bacterium
TAGGCCATCGAGAGGTCGGCGACCTGCCCGGTGCGGCCGTAGTGGACCTTGTCGTAGATGCGGACCGGCAGGATCTTCGTCTCGAGGATCGCGACGGAGTCGAGCTCGCGGAGGGCGAAGACGAGGACGAGGAGGGCGGCGGAGGCCCATCCGCGGGCCGAGAGGGGCGCCCAGATGCGGGCGACGCGGGTCGCAGGCGAGGCGCCCAGGAGGCGGGCCGGATCGGCGAGCCGGGGGTCGATCTCGCGCTGCGCGAGCGCGCCCGCGACGATCGCGTACGGGAGGAAGTGCCCCACGAGGACCAGCACCGGCTTCCACAGCGTGCCGGGGTCGGTGGGCACGCCGAGCCAGAGGAGCAGGGTGCCCACCATCAGCGCCATCCCGGGCACGGCGAGGGACAGGGCCGCGAGCGCGAGCACCGCGATCCGCACGCCGCGCGGGCCGCGCAGCAGGGCCGTCGAGAGCGGGATCGCGGTCAGGGTGGCGACGATGGAGGCGAGCAGGCCGGAGCGCAGCCAGCGCGCCGCGTCCCCGAGCACGCCTTCCGTCGCGCGGATCGTGGCGGGCACCCGGGACGGGACGAAGCCCCACGAGAGGACGCCCGAGAGGGGCAGCACGATCCCGAGGCCGAACGCCACGGCCACGAGGGCCCAGCCCGCGGACTGCCCCGCCGCGGAGAGCCGCAGGGGCTCGCGCGCGCGGGTGGCGCCGCCGAGGAAGCCCTCCGGACAGCGGCGGAGCCACCGCAGCGCGAGCCCGAGCAGCGCGAGCACGAGGACGACGAACGGCGCCGCCGTCGCGAACGCGCGCCGCTCGTTCCCCATCTTGTCCCACTGGAGGAAGATCTCGGTCGCGAACACGTGGACCGGCACGGCGCCCGTGGGGAGGAACACGCCGAGCAGGTCGGGCACGGCGAAGTCGCAGAGCGCGGTCACGAACACGAGGACGAACGAGGCCAGCGCGGCGGGGAGCGCCGAGGGAAGCACGACGCGGGAGGTCGCGCCGCCGCCGAGGAGGTGCGCGGCCTCGACGAGGCCGGCCGGCACGGCCGCGAGCGCGCGCCCCACGAGGAGCGCGGGCACCGGGAACAGGAGCCCGCCGAGGCACACGATCGCGCTCGCGAGCTGGAGCGTGCCCCCCGCGAGCCCGAGGCCGTGGAGGAAGGCCCCCACGCTGCTCGACACGCCCATCGCCGCGAAGAACGGGGGCAGCAGGAGCGGGGCGACGAGGAAGGGCAGCACGAGCGCGCGCCCGGCGAAGCGCGTGCGGGCCAGCAGCCAGCCGAGGGGCGCGCCGAGCAGGAGCGCGAAGACCGCGGCCCCGCCCGCGAGGACGAGCGAGTTGCGCACGAGCCCGAACGTGCGCGAGGAGCGCAGGACGTCGCCGTAGTGCGCGAGCGAGAGGCGTTCGCGGTCCGCCGCGACGTCGGCGCGCCGCACGCGGACGCCCACGCGCTCCCCGTCGGGGTCCTCGGCGGGGGCCACCTGGAAGCGGATCCCGTCGGGCTCGGCGAACACGTGCCCTGCGACGCGGTAGACCCGGCCCGACGTCGTCACGATCTCGCGGACGTGGATCGACGACCACACGAGCCGCGCGATGGGGGCGGCGACGGCGAGGCCCGCGACGCCAAGGGCGAGGCAGAGGGGCAGCACGGCCAAGACGCGGCGGAGGGCGTTCACCGCACGCAGCATCGCAAGGCCCGTGCCCGCATCCAACCGTCTCGCCGGGGAGACGATCGGCACGGGCCTCGACCTGGCTTCAGCCGACCGCGAACCCGCGGGCCGCGGAGCCTTCCGGCCCCGATGCGGCCGCGACCGCCTCCGCGTCGGCGGCGTCCTCGAACAGGCGGTGGATGCGCTCGGTCACGGGGCCGCGGCCCCCCCCGCCCACGGGACGCCCGTCGAGGCGCGCGACGGAGACGACGCCGCGCACGGAGGAGGAGAGGAAGATCTCGTCGGCCCCCACGAGGTCGGCCGGCCGGACCGTCCGCTCCCCGACGGGGATCCCCGCGGCGCGGCAGAGCGACAGGATCCGGCGTCGCGTCGTGCCTTCGAGGATGCCCGCGGCGGGCGCCGGGGTGACGAGGGACCCACGCGTCACGAGGTAGACGTTGCTCGTGGTGGCCTCGGTCAGCTCGCCGACGGCGTTGAAGAGCAGGGCGTCGTCGCCTCCACGCGCCCGTGCCTCATGGAGCGCGAGGAGGTTGTTCATGTAGTTCCCGGTCTTGGCGCCCGGGTCGAGGGCACGGGCGTCGTTGCGCAGCCGATCCACGCAGAGCACGGAGAGCCCCCGACGACGCTCCTCCTCGGTCGGACGGTGGGCCGGCGCCACCACGACCACGACCGTAGGCACCAGTCCCTCCCCCACTGCGAGGCCGAGGGGCCCCACGCCCCGGGTGACCACGAGACGCACGTAGCCCTCCTCGTCGCGTCCGCAGCCGCACGCCGCGATCACCGGATCGATGGCCGCGTGCCATCGGGCGTCCCCCTCGGGGACCTCGAGGTAGATCCGGCGTCCGGACTCCCGCAGCCGCGCGAAGTGCTCCCCGGCCTGGACGAGGACCCCGCGATGCCACCACAGGACCTCGTAGACGGAGTCGCCGTACAGGAATCCGCGGTCGAGGGCCGGGACCACGGCCTCCTCGGGGGACGACAGCCGACCGTTCACGGCGACGAGGGGGCGCATGGGGGCGGGATCGTACCGCGGGGAGGGGCGTGGGGCCGTACGGTAGGATGCGGGCGTGGCACGGACGCCCGACCCGACGCTGTTCGAGCGCACCGCCCTGCCGCATCTGCGCGACTGCTATGCCTTCGCGCTGAGCCTGTGCGGGCGGGTGGCGGACGCCGAGGACCTCGTCCAGGAGACGTTCCTCAAGGCGCAACGCGCCTTCTCGAGCTACACCGAAGGCACCAACATCAAGGCGTGGCTGTTCACGATCCTGCGGCGCCTCCACATCGACGGGCACCGACGCGCCAAGGTCCGCCCCGTCACGCAGTCGGAGGACGAGCTCGACGCCCGAGGGAGCACGGCCCCACCCCCGACGGGCCCCGAGGGCGACTTCGGCCCCGCGGACGTGTGGCGCGCGCTCGAGCAGGTCCCGGATCCCTTCCGGATGGCCGTCCGACTCCGTGACGTGGACGGACTCACGTACGAGGAGATCGGGCGGCTCCTCGACATCCCCCCCGGTACCGTCATGAGCCGCCTCCACCGGGGTCGGGAATGGCTTCGGACGCTCCTCGTTGCTTCCAAGACGGAGCCGAAGGGCGTGCTCGGCGAGGGCCCGGACGCCCCGAAGCCACCGTAGGCATCCGCCTTCACCGCCTCCCGCACTGCCTAGACCGCCCCCCGCCCCGCCCCCCGGGCCCCCCCAACCCCCCGACCATGACCGACTGGACCCACGATCCCCTGGAACGTGCCCGCTGGCTCGACGGCGAGGGCACCCCGCAGGAACGCGGGGAGCGCCAGGCCCACCTGGCGAGGGACCCCCTGGCGCGGGCCCGGATCGACGAGGACGCCGCGTTCCTCCGAACGGTCCGGCAGGCCCGGGAGGCGCTCCCGGCGCCCACCGAGCTCTTCGCGGCGAGGCTGCGACGGGACCTCGCGATCGATCGTGGGGACATCGATCGGGACCACGTCGCGGCCGGCCTGCGTCGCCCGCGGTCCCTGCGCGCGATCCTGACGATCGCCGCCACGGTGCTCGCGGCGGGCGGGCTGTGGATCGCCGCCGGGTTCCTGCCGACGGTCGTCGCATCGGACCAGGACGCGGTCCTCGCCGCCCAGACCTTCCGCGCAGCCGAGCTCGGCCAGGGTCTCTCGGGCGTCGGAGGGGCCGGATGCGAGGAGGGCACGACGAGCCCCCACCGCTTCCCACCCGTGAGCGCGGGCGAGCTGAGCCTCGAAGGCTGCAGCACGCCGATCGAGGGGCGCAGCGTGTCGGTCCTGCGTCCGAGCAGCGAGGGCGGAGCGCCTCGCGGGCTCGTCGCCGTCCCGTGGGACGGGAAGTCGGTGGCCTCCGACATCGGCTGGACCCGCGTCGGCGAGATCGTGGTGTTCGAGGTGATCTGCGGACGCGCGAAGTACTACGTGGCCTCCCGTTGGGATGCCGTCGCGGGCACGCCGTCGTGCGCGGTCTGTCACGGCCCCGCGCGCGCGGACACGCCGACGCGCAATCCCCACCGCATCTTCGAGCGCCGTCCGGGGCCGTAGAAGCGCGGGCGTGGGGACGACGCATCCCGTCCGAGCCTCGACCAGGGACCTACGGTCCGGCGGGATCGGGCCCTGCACCGGGTACGATCCGGTCATGCCCGCGATCTTCCCGTGTCGGACGCATCGCGCGTGACGATCGCCTTCCGCCTGGGCTACGGCAGGGGGACGGTGGACGTCCGGCTCCCCATCTCGGTCACGTGCGAGGCGGTGGAGCCGCCGGACGCCGGACCGTACGGGGACGAGCGCGCCCTCGTCGAGGCCGCCTTGTCGGCACCGGTCGGAGCGCCCCCGCTGGAGGTGCTCGCGCGCGGGCGCGAGCGCGTTACGATCGTCGTCCCCGACCGGACGAGGGCTGCGCGCACCCCGGTCGTGCTGGCCGCGGTGCTCGCGCGGCTCGCGACGGCCGGCGTCCCGCGGGCGCGCTGCCGCGTGCTGGTCGGCGGCGGGATCCACGAGCCCACGACGCCGGAGGAGGCGGAGGCGATCGTGGGCCCCGGGATCGGGGGGACCCTCGAGATCCTCTCGAGCGACCCCGACGAGCCCAGCGCGTACGAGTCCCTCGCGCCCGACTCCGCGCTCGGACGGCCGCGCGTCCACCGCGCGGTCGCGGAGGCCGATCTCGTCGTCCTGACGGGTGCGATCGCGCCCCACTATCTGGCCGGCTTCTCGGGAGGAGCCAAGGCCCTGGTCCCCGGCTGCGCCGATCGCACCACCGTGGAGGCGGCGCACCGCCTCACGCTCGACGCGACGGTGGCTCCCGACGGCGCCGTGCGGTCGCTGCTCGGGCACCTCTCGAGCAACCCGTTCCGGCGCGTCCTCGTGCGCGTCGCGAGGACCCTGGGCACGACGTGGCTCGTCAACGTCGGCCTCTCCGAGGGCCGCATCGCGCACGCGGTCGCCGGCGACGTGGAGGAGGCCCACGAGGCCGGGGCCCGGACCCACGCGCTGCGCTTCGCATGCGAGCGCCCCGCGCCCGCCGACCTGGTGATCGCAGGGGGCGGCGCGCCGGGGGACCGGGACCTGCTCCAGGCTCACAAGAGCCTCGTCGTGGCGAGCGAGGTGAGCCTGCCCGGAGCCCCCATCGTCTGGCTCGCGCACGCGGGTGACGGCCCGGGCCATCCCCGATTCCTGCCGTGGTTCGAGGCGGGCCGCCTCGACCGGCACCTCGCGGGGCTCCGTCGCGATTTCCACCCCTACGGGCTCACGGCCTACGCCCTGCGCTGGAAGGCGGCCCGCAACCCGGTGCTCGCGGTGAGCACACAGAGCGCCGACGTCCTGCGCCCCATGGGCCTCCACCCGTTCGCGGGCGCAGACGAGGCCGTGGCCTACGCGCTGCGGCTGAAGCCCGTGCGCCGGTGCCTCGTCCTGCCGCGGGCGGCGGAGACCTTCTTCCGGTAGGCCGCGAGGGCGCGCCGACGGGCGCGGCCCCGACGGATCAACGCAGCAAGCCGAGCTCTTTGACGCGGGCGGCGAGCTCCGCCTCGGAGTCGGCTCCGTGCCACTGCTTGACGTTGAGCGAAGGCACGATGCGCCCCTCCGTGTCGAGGAACACGAAGTAGGGCTGCGCCTCGCG
>JAYTCP010000010.1:0-2573 GCA_043736435.1 Planctomycetia bacterium
TTGGAAGAAACGCACCCCCTCCGTTCCGCCCCCCTTCCCCCGTCTACGCAATCCCCGGACCCGTCGTAGGGGCATCTCCCGGCGAGGACGGCCCCGCGAGCGGCAGGCGCACGGTGAAACGCGCCCCGCCCTCGGGAGCCGTGCCCACCTCGATGCGGCCGCCGTGGCGCTCCACGATGCCGTAGGAGACGAAGAGCCCGAGGCCCGTGCCGTCCTCCCGGCCCGTGAAGAACGGCTCGAAGATGCGGTGGCGGAGCTCCTCGGGGATGCCCGGGCCTCCGTCGCGGACCTCGAGCACGGCGAAGGGCCCGTCGCGGCGCACCGCCACCACCACGGGCTCTCCCTCGTCGACGGCCTGGAGCGCGTTCGTCACGAGGTTGAGGGCCACCTGGTGGAGCTGGGCGGCGTCGCCCAGGATCAGCGGGACCGGCTCGAGCTCCCGCCGGATCTCCACCTCGCGGCGCTCGGCGGTCGGCGTCGCGGGGCGCACCGCGTCCCTGACGAGCGCGGCGAGGTCGACGGGGGCCAAACCGCGCGCGCCGGGGCGCGCGACGTCGAGCATCCCGCGCACGAGGCGCACGCCGCGATCTGCCGTGCGGCCGATCATGTCGAGGTCCTCCCCCACCGACGCGTCGCGGTTCTCGGCGCGGGCCGTCCCGACGCAGCCGAGGATGCCGCCGAGGAGGTTGTTGAACTCGTGGGCGAGGCCGCCCGCGAGCGTGCCGAGGCTCGCCATCTTGGCCGCCTGGACCAGGCGGTCCTGCGTCGCGCGCAGCTCCTCGAGCGCCGCGGTGCGCGTCGAGAGCGTCTCGGCGAGGTCGGCGGTCTTGCGGGCCACCTCCGCCTCGAGGCCCTGCGTCGAGCGCCGGAGCGCGACGCGGAGGAGGTCCACGTCGCGGTAGAGGGCGCCGATCTCGTCGCGGCGCGCGGCGCCCGCCGCGACGGGCGTGTCGAGGTCGCCGGAGGCCATCCGCGCGACGTCGGAGCGCAGGCGCTCGAGCGGCGCGATCACGCTCCGCCAGAGCGCGAACGCGAGGAGCCCGGAGAGCCCGGCCAGGAGGAGCGCGAGCCGCGTGGAGAGCCGGGTGCGGCGGTCCGCCGCCGCCGCGGACGCCCGGGCCTCGCCCTCGCGGCGCAGGTTCTCGGTCACGCGCTCGACGCGCGCGCGGGCCTCGCTGCCGAGGCGCTCCGCGACGATCGCCACGTGCTCGCGCTCCGCCTGGCTCCGGCGCAGCACCTCGGCCCGGAGCGACCGGCGGAGCGCGTCCACGTCGACCCGCCCGGGCGACGTCTTGTCGCGGTGCAGGGCGAGGGGCTCCTCGGTCAGCCATCTGCGCATGCGGCCGTCGGCCCCCTCGACCAGGGCGACGGCGATGTCCTGGTGGCTCGAGACGAGGTCCTCCGCCAGCGTCCGCAGCTCGCTCTCGGCGAGCCCCTCGAGACGCCGTGCCTCGACGAGGGCATCCTCCCGGTCCTCGCGGGTGATCCAGAGGACGATCGCGGCGCCCAGGGCCAGCACGACGCCGGCCACGAGGAACACGGTCCGGACCACCAGCGAGCGAGGCCACGGCGGGCGGGGGCTCGCCCCGTCGGACGGGAGCGGCGGCGTCGCGGGCGCGCTCTGCGGCGGGGGAGCGATGGGGTTCATCGGGGCGCGGGCGTGCGCGCCGGCGGAGGCGTCGGGACCGGCGGGGCCCGTCTGAGCCGGTCGGCGGACGCCAGGAAGGCGAGCGGAGGGACGAGCCCCTCGGCGTCGGCGGCCTCGAGGTCGACGCGCGTCTCGGTGGCCAGCACGGCGATGCGGAGCGGACGGTCGGCGCCCTCGCCCGCGAGGAGGCGACGGCACCCGTCGGCCGCGACGCGGCCGAGCAGGGCGAAGTCGGGGACGTAGACGACGGCGGCGCCTCGGCCGAACCGGTTCCGGTCGGCGGAGAGGAGGGGGATGCGCAGGGCACGCGCCTCGCGGAGCACGTCCTCGAACGGGAGGACCGACTCCCCCACGCCGGGCGACCAGTCGAGGAAGGCATCGGCGCCCGCCGCGCCCTCGCCGCTCAGCCGCAAGTCGATGCCCGCGGCGGTCGCGGCCGCCCGGCGCCAGGCCGCGGCCTCGGGCGTCTCGGCGGTCCAGCGGAGGACCACCGTGGGCTGGGGCCGGCCCGGGAGCAGCCCGCGGAGCACACGGCCGAAGCCCTCGAACGCAGGCTCCGCCCGCACCACGACGGCCGGGGGCGGCGGCTCCGCGATGGAGGGGATCGCGCGCCCGCCGATGGCGGTGGCGGCGTCGACGTACACGCACGGGATGCGCCCCGTCGGGCCGGGGAGCGAGCTCGCGGCCACGCGCGCGCCCGACCGCCGTCCGATGGCGACGACGAAGACCGGTCGTTCGGCCGCCACCTGCGCGAGGGCCTTCGACCACCCCGCGTCGTCGTCCGACTCGACGCGGCGCAGGCACACGCGGGGCAAGTGGGCGTCCTCGAGGCCGCGCCGCAGGCCGTCGTAGGCCGAGACCAGGGAGGGATCGTCCTCCACGAGGAAGGCGGGCACCGCGCACGCCATGCTGCCGTCGGGCTCGG
>JAYTCP010000011.1:0-6077 GCA_043736435.1 Planctomycetia bacterium
GTACAAGGCCCCCGAGATCCGGAACCCGACGGACGGCACCGCGCGCCAGCCCGAGGCGAAGTGGGGATGGGGCACCGAGGGGAAGCCGGGCATGAAGAAGGGCGAGACGGGGCTCGTGTCCCTCGCCTTCCTCACGGTGGACGACGAGACGGTCGTCAACCTGCGCCTCGCGGTCCAGCCCGAGAAGCCGGGCGTCACGGCCCAGGGCATCGTCCGCCACGAGCAGAACTTCGAGGACGACGCGAAGAACTTCAAGGGATCGGCGATCCCCAACATCGACGACGACTGCACGATCGGGAACTGGCGGGGCGCCTCCCGGTCGCTAAAGGGCGAGAGCGAGGCGAGCGCCAAGCCGCTCTTCATCAAGTTCTACTTCGCCGTGCTGAAGGGGGTCGTCTACCAGGTGATCCTCACCGCGAACGACAAGGCCGAGGTGACCCACGGCGAGTGGATCAAGGCGACGATCCAGAGCCTCGCCTGGGACGACACGAACGAGGGCGTCCGAGGGCCCTGGGTCACCGCGTTCACGACCTATACGGCCCCGCGCACCGACGGGATGAAGGTCGCGAAGAAGAACGAGCCCTTCAGCCACTCGACGCTGACCATGACGTTCCAGCCGGAGTGGATCCGGCTGAAGTTCTCCGCCGCCGAGCAGCCCTTCGAGACCTTCATCACCGCCGCCGAGGCGCGGGCGCCGGACGCCTACGCGTTCGTCAGCGTGCAGAAGTTCCCCGCGGCCGCGTTCGTCCAGCAGAAGAAGGAGCCCGAGTCGCTGATCGACGACCACGAGGGCAACTGGAAGAACGAGATGTCCGACGCGAAGACGCGGGAGAAGGACAAGAACAAGAAGCAGGCCTCGTTCAAGGGCGGCAAGGGCGCGTCGTACGAGTTCACGGGCACGAAGGACGGGCAGCCGTTCGTCGAGCGCGGCTGGGTCGTCAAGAACGGCCAGACGGTCTTCTGGGTGAAGATGCAGCTCGGCGGGAAGGCCGGAGAGTCGGCCCTCGGCGGCCTGGCGAAGAAGCTCGTCGACTCGATCAAGTTCTCCTGACCGCGTCCTTGGCGACGCCCCCCCGATCCGACGGACCGCCGAGCCCACCATGAGAGCCCTCCTCCCGCACAGCTTCCTCCTCGCCGCCGCGATCGCCCTCGCGGGCCTGCCCGCCGCGCGGCCCGCGTCCGCCGACAAGATCCACGACGGCGACGCCGACAACTACGCGATCCACATCCCTGACACCTGGAACTGGGACCGGGTGGAAGACCTGGGCAAGATCGGCGTGCGGGAGGCCGCGAAGCGGCGGATCGAGACGTTCGCGGACGGCAAGACGCCCGGGACGGGCGAGGGCGGGCGCCTCCTGCTCAGCGTGCAGGAGATCCCGAAGGACTTCGAGCCCGAGTACGAGACCTGGGTCGCCGAGTGGCAGCAGCTCGAGCTGGCGGCGGAGAAGCACGACGAGGTCCCCGAGGAGATGCACACGAAGATCCAGGCCGCCCGCGAGAAGGTCGACAAGGCCCTCGAGGGCCTGGCCTCCCGGGAGGAGGTCAAGTCCCTGCTGCTCAACCGGTGGGACAAGGACCCCAAGAAGTGGCCGGCGCACGAGGTGGACGCGGCGAACCTCGAGATCGCCCGTGTGCCCGCGGGACAGGTGAAGGCGCACAGCCCCTGCCCGAACCTCGACGGCACGCCCGCCGACTGCGAGGGCCGCCTCCACGTGTGGATCATCCGCAAGAAGATGTACCGCCTGGCGATGTGGGCATGGCCGACCAAGCACGACCGCGAGCACGTTCGCGACGACCTCGACACGATCGAGCTCTCGTTCGAGATCCCGAAGCCGGGCGCGATCCCGAAGAAGGCCCTCGCCCCGGTGGCCGGCGGCGACCCGGCCGACGCCGCCAAGGTCGACGGCGACTCCGGCGAGGTGAAGCTGGTCAAGGGGGACGACTTCGGCTTCCACGTGACCAAGGCCAAGAAGTTCAAGACGGTCCCGGTCGAACGCTCGAAGCCCGACCAGCGCAACATGGGCTTCCGCTTCGACGCGACCCAGGGCCCGTCGTCCGCGGTGGTGGACCTGCTCGTCTACCGCATCAAGGGCGGCGCCACGCCCTTCAACCTGAGCGACTACCTGACCGGCCTCTGGCCCGCGTTCCAGCTCGCGCACCCGAAGGGCGCCTATGGCACGATGCCGTTCGCGCCCGTCTCCGCCAAGGCGCCGTTCCTGACGCTTCCGGACTTCGCGAAGAAGAAGGAGGTCAAGCGCACGCCTCCCGACGAGAGGGTCTCCCTCTCCGACATGGAGCGCTTCGGCGTCGTCTCCGAGGCGAAGGCGGCCACCATCAGGAAGGAGCGGATCGGCGACGCGACGCGCTTCTGCCTGAGCGGCATGGCCGAGCGCACGGGCGAGGAGTGGCACATCCACTACGGGTTCTCGACCGACGAGCGGATCTACATCCTGCGCGTCACCGTGCGCAAGGAGGGCTGGGGGTTCTTCAAGGAGGAGATCGCCGAGATCCTCAGGTCGTTCGAGATCGTGCCGGATGCGAAGTGAGCCGGAGCGGGCCCCCGCGCGCGTCCGCCGCGTGACCGAGGGGCTCCCGGGGCTCGGGGGCCGCATCCGCGCGGAGCCCGAGGACTTCCTCGTCGAGGAGGTCCCCCTCTACCGGGCCGAGGGCGTGGGCGACCACGTGCTCTTCACCCTCGAGAAGCGCGGCATCTCGACCTTCGAGTCCCTTCTGTGGATCTCGAAGGCGGTGAAGGTCTCCGAGCACAGGATCGGCTACGCGGGCCTGAAGGACGCGCGCGCGGTCACCCGGCAGACCATGTCGGTGCACCGGGTGCCGCCCGAGCGGGTGCTCGCCATCTCGCATCCGCGCATGCGGGTGCTCGACGCGGCACGGCACCCGACGAAGGTGCGGATCGGGCACCTGCTGGGGAACCGGTTCACGATCCGGATCCGCGGCGCGGACTTGGCGCATCTTCACGCCGCCCAAGAGGCGCTGGCGATCCTCGTGCGGCGGGGCGTGCCCAACGCGTACGGGGTCCAACGGTTCGGCGTGAAGGACGACGGGCACCTGCTCGGCGAGGCCCTCGTGCGGGGCGACTTCCGCGGGTTCCTCTCCCATTTCCTCGGCCGGCCGCATCCGGGCGAGGGAGATCCGCGGGTGCGGCGCGCGCGGGAGGCCTACGACCGGGGGGAGCTCGCGGAGGCCTTCGCGTCGTTCCCGATGAAGCACCGGATCCAGAAGAAGGCGCTCGGCGCGCTGATCCGCACGGGGGAGCCGCGGGACGCGTACGAGGCGCTCGGAAAACGGCCCCGCAAGATCTACGTCTCGGCCTACCAGTCGTTCCTGTTCAATCGCTGCCTCGACGCGCGGCTCGCGGAGGGCTCCTACGATCGCCTGGTCGGGGGCGACCTCGCCTGGCAGCACGCGACCGGGGCGATGTACCGCGTCACGGACGTGGTGGCGGAGGCCCCCCGCGCCGCGCGCTTCGAGGCCTCGCCGACGGGCCCCCTGCCGGGCTACGACCTGCGGGAGTCCACGGGGGCTCCGCGGGCGCTCGAGCGGGCGGTCCTCGACCCGGAGGGGCTAACGGACGACCTCTTCCGGGCGGAGGCAATCCGGACGCGGGGCACCCGCCGCCCGTACCGGGTCCCGCTCTCGGACGCGTCCCTGGAGCCCGACGGGCCCGACGCGGCGATCGCCCGCTTCACCCTCCCGCCGGGAGCGTTTGCGACGATCGTGCTCGACGAGCTCATGAAGGACGCCGCCGCCGCCGCCGAGCCGGCCGGGGAGGCGGACGCGGAGCCGTCGGGCGCGCTCGGTCCGGACGTCGACGACGCCCCCGATGTCGTCGAGCCCGCCTAGCCTGGACCTCCCCCACGAGGAGTACGAGGTCGGGGCCGCGCCTGCGCGCCGGGCGCATCCCAGGGCCTGCTTGCGTACCGGAGTCGCTCCAGCGCAGCGATCCCTCCTCGGCATGGGGAGGGAACACGCGATCGTCGGGCTCGCCGCGCGGCCAGGCCGCATGCATCGGCCCCGATCGACGCCTCCCGATTCAACGGAGCGCTTCATGGCCTCGTCCCTCGTGAGGAGGTCAGGCTAGACTGCGTCCGTGCGCATCATCGCGGTCGTCAATCAGAAGGGCGGCGTCGGCAAGACGACGACGTCGGTCAACCTGGGCGCGGCCCTCGCGCTACGGGGGCGGCGGGTCCTCCTCGTCGACCTGGACCCCCAGGGGAACCTGACCGACCACCTGCTGGGCGACCCCGCGGAAGGAGTGGAGCGCGCCTCGATCTACGACGTGCTCGTCGAGGGCAAGCCGATCCTCGACGCCCTGGTGGAGGCGGGCACCCCCGGCCTCTTCGTGCTGCCTTCGCACGAGGACCTCGCGGGAGCCGAGCTCGACCTGGCGAGCGTGATCGGACGCGAGGTGCTCCTGCGCGACGCGCTCGCGGACGTGCCCGACGGCACCTTCGACTACATCCTCCTCGACTGTCCGCCGAGCCTGGGGCTCCTCTCCCTGAACGCGCTGGCGGCCGCGCACGAGGTCTTCATCGCGCTCCAGACCGAGTTCTTCGCGATGCGCGGGCTCGGGGCGCTCGACCGCACGGTCGACCTCGTGAAGCGCCGGATCAACCCCGCCCTGCGCGTCACGGGGATCGTCCCCACCCTCGTCGACGCGACACGGCTCTCCCGCGAGGTCGTGGACGAGGTCCGCGGGCACTACGGAGAGCTCGTCTTCGCCTCGCGTGTCCGCAGCAACATCCGCCTGGCCGAGGCCCCGAGCCACGGGAAGCACATCTTCGAGTACGCCCCCGACTCGCCGGGGGCCGCCGACTACGCGGCCTTGGCGAAGGAGGTCGAGGAGGGCCGCGACGCCGTCGAGGTTCCGACGGAGGGATCCTTCGTCGCGCCGAGGGCCACCGGAGCGACCGCGGTGACGGCGCCGCCCGGGGTCCAGGGCGCGCCGACCCCGGCGCCGCAGTCGGCGGGGCCGCGCCTGCGGGGGATCGCGCGGGCGATCCAGGAGGCCACGGCCGACGTGGTGGCGGGCGCGGGCCTCCCGCGCCCCGCGCCTCGACCGGCGCCGGGCGCACGCGGTGGGACGGTGGCAGGCACGCATCCCCCGTCGGTCACCTCCCCGCACTCGGTCGCCACCCCCCCGGTCCGGGCCTCGTTCGGGCCCGAGAGCCCTCCCTCCTCGGCCACGGTCGCGCCCCCCGTGGCCCCGACGCATCCCTCCCCGACGCCGCCCCCCACGCGCCCCGGGACACCGGCGCCCGTCCGCCGTCCCCCGGTGCCCCTGCCGGTCCTCCGGAGCGGCCCCCGCCCCTTGAGCCTGCCGCCGATGCCGACGCGGCCGCCCTCGGCGGTGCCGCGCCCGGCGACGCTGCCGCGGCCGCCGCGCCCCGTCGGATCGTGAGCGACGCGGTCGGCACCGAGCCCCACCCGTTCGAGGTGGCGGGGCGCCGGCTCGCGGGCCTGCTCACCCGCCCGACGGGACCGCCACGGGGGTCCGTGGTGGTCGCGCATCCCCACCCCGGGCACGGCGGCCACATGGACCACGGCGTCGTGCGCACGGTCGCCGAGCGCGCGGCGGCCGCCGGCCTCGTGGCGCTGCGGTTCGACGTGGGCGGGGTGCGGACGAGCGTCGGCGACGTGCACGACCGCGCGGCCCACCTCCGCGAGCTGTTCGCGGCGATCGACGTCGTCGAGCGGCTCGCGCCGGGCCTGCCTCGCTACGGCGCGGGCTTCTCGTACGGCGCGCGGCTGTGGATGGAGGCGGTGCTGCGCCCCGAGGCCCCGACCGTCGCGGGCCTGCTCCTGCTCGCGCCGGCGACGCGCGTCCCGAAGTCCTCTCGCGACTTCGGCGATCTCCTGCTCGGTCGCCCGATCCGCGACGCCGCGCTGGACCCGCGCTCGCTCGAGCGACTGGCCGCGATCCCGGTCCCGGCGCGGATCCTCGTCGGCGCGAACGACACCGTGGCCCCGCCGGACGAGCTCCGCGCGCACGCGGCCGCGATCGCACCCGTGGTGGTGATCGAGGGGGTCAACCACTTCTTCAGCCGCGCGGTGGG
>JAYTCP010000012.1:0-12213 GCA_043736435.1 Planctomycetia bacterium
CGGGGCAGGGGCCCCCCGACGCGGACGCCCTCGCGGCCCGCGTCGCCGCCCTCACCGCGCTCGCCGAGGTGCGCGCGGGCGGCTCCGCGGCTCCGGCACCGATCCTCGTGGCGAGCCTGCCCGCCCTCGCGCAGGACGTGCCGTCGCCCGCGGTGCTCGAGGCGGCGACCCTGCGGCTCGATGTGGGGCGGGATCACCCGCCCACGGCGCTCCTCGAGCACCTCGCGCTCTCCGGGTTCGTGCGCGTCGGCGCCGTCGAGTCGCCCGGCGAGTTCGCGGGGCGCGGCGGGGTCGTCGACGTCTGGCCGTTCGGCGCCGCCGTGCCCCTGCGGCTCGACTTCTTCGGCGACACGATCGAGTCGATCCGCGAGGTCGACCCGTCGAGCCAGCGCAGCGGCGCGCCCCGGCCCTCGCTCGCGCTGCTCGCGCTCGCGCCCGAGCGCGTGCGCGACCCCTCGACCGGCGGCGGACCCTGCTTCGTGCTCGAGCATCTCCCGGAGGGCGCGCTCGTGGTCCTCGTGGAGCCCGCCACCCTCTCTGCGCGGACCGCGTTGCTCAGGGGCGAGGGCGACGCGTCGGGCCGCGTCCGCCTGCGGCGGCTCGACCAGGCCCTCTCCGGCGCGCGGCGGCTCGAGCTCGCGGCCCTGCGGCTCGGGGTCCAGGGCGACCTCGACGTGGACGTCGGCACGCTCGACGACGTGCGGGGCCTCGCGGGCCGGGTCGAGCGGGCCGCCTCCGCGCGCGGCGCGGCCCGCGGCCCGAAGGCCGATCCCCGCGCGCTCGTCATCGACGCGTTCCATCGGCTGCGCGCCCGCGCGGACCGGATCGTCGTCTTCCGCCGAGCCCCGGGCGAGGAGCAGCGCCTGCGCGAGCTCCTGCCCGACGTGCCCCTCGACTTCAAGGAGGGCAGTCTCTCGCGCTCGTTCCTCTTCGGGCCGACGCGCACGGCGTGGCTGGCGTACGACGACCTCGCCGACCTGACGCTGCGCGAGCGTCGGCCCGCGGCCACGCTGCCGCCGAGCCGCCCGATCCAGGACTTCCTCGAGCTCGAGCCCGGCGAGCCGGTGGTCCACCTCCACCACGGCATCGGCCTCTTCCGCGGCCTCTCCACCGAGGGGGGCGCCGACGGCGCGCAGTCCCTGCGGATCGAGTTCGCCGAGGGCACGGTCCTCTTCGTGCCGGTGGCGCGGATCGACCTGGTCCAGCGCTACATCGGCACGGGCCGCCGCCCGCGCCTGAGCAAGGTGGGCGGCGCCGAGTGGGGCGCGCGCAAGGCGAAGGTGGAGACCGCAGTCGAGGACCTGGCCGACGAGCTCATCGAGGTGCAGGCGATGCGGACCGTGCGCCGCGGCCCCGCCTACGCGCCCCATCCGCAGTGGCAGGCCGAGTTCGAGGGCGCCTTCCCGTGGAAGGACACCCCGGACCAGGCCACCGCCACGATCGCCATCAAGGCCGACCTGGCGAGCGACCGGCCCACGGACCGCCTCCTCTGCGGCGACGTCGGCTACGGCAAGACCGAGATCGCGCTCCGCGCCGCGTTCCTCGTCGCCTCGGCCGGCCGGCAGGTCGCGATCCTCGTCCCCACGACCGTGCTCGCCGAGCAGCACCTGCGCACCTTCCAGGCGCGGTTCGCCCCGTACCCGCTCACGGTGCGCGCGATCTCGCGCTTCCGCACGCCCGCCGAGGCGCGCGAGATCCTCGCCGGGCTCACCGACGGCTCGGTGGACGTGGTCGTCGGCACGCACCGGCTCCTCAGCAAGGACGTCGTCTTCAAGGACCTCGGCCTCGTCGTCGTGGACGAGGAGCAGCGGTTCGGCGTGAAGCACAAGGAGCGGCTGAAGGCCCTGCGCGCCGACGTGGACGTCCTGACGCTCACCGCCACGCCGATCCCGCGGACGCTGCACATGGCCCTGCTCGGCATCCGCGACATCAGCAACCTGACCACGCCCCCGCCCGGCCGTCTCCCCATCGAGACCCGGCTCGCGCCCACCGAGGACGGGCTCCTGCGCGAGGCGCTCCTCCGCGAGTTCGACCGCGGCGGCCAGGTCTACTTCGTCCACAACCGCGTGTACGACCTCGACGTGATCGCCGGCCGCGTGATGCGCCTGGTGCCCAACGCCCGCGTCGCGGTGATCCACGGCCAGATGGACCGCGATCTCGTGGAGGAGCGCATGGTCGCGTTCGTGCGCGGCGACGTGGACGTCCTCGTCACGACCACGATCGTCGAGAGCGGCCTCGACATCCCGAACGCGAACACGATCGTCATCCACAACGCCGACCGCTTCGGCCTGGCCGAGCTCCACCAGCTGCGCGGCCGGGTCGGGCGCGAGCAGCGCCACGCGCACTGCCTTCTCCTGATCGACGCCGACCGCTCGCTGTCCGAGGAGGCGTCGCACCGCCTCCGCGCGCTCGAGGAGTACAGCGAGCTCGGCGCCGGCTTCCGCATCGCCATGCGGGACCTCGAGCTGCGCGGCGCGGGCAACCTCCTCGGCGCCCAGCAGTCGGGCCACATCGCCGCCGTGGGCTACGACCTCTACTGCAAGATGCTCGCCGAGGCCGCGCGCCGGGTCCGCAAGGGCGGTCCGCCGCGCATCGAGGCCGCCACCCTCGACGTCGAGCTGCCGTGCGCGATCCCCGAGGCCTACGTCCGCGACGTGCGCGAGACGTTCCGCCTCTTCCGGCGCGTCTCGACGGCCCCGACCCTCGAGGTGCTCGACGGCCTTCGCGACGAGCTCCTCGACCGGTTCGGCCCCCTGCCCGCCGACACGGAGCGTCTCTTCCTCCACCAGGAGGTGCGGCTGCTCGCCGGGGCCGCGGGGATCGTGCGGATCCTGCCCGCCGAGGTCGGCGGCCTCTCCGTCGAGGCCCCGCCGGAGGGCGGCGCGATCGACCGGCTGATCGCGCGCGGCTTCCCGCTCCGCCGTCTCGACGGGAGCCGGGCCTACTTCGCGCCGCCCAAGCCCTCCACCACGTCGGCGGGCCTCGTCCCGGCGCTCGAGGCGTCCCTGCGCGGGCTCGTCGCGCGGCTGCGACCGCGAACGTAGACGGGCCGGGACGGGACGGAGCCCCCCGGGGTAGGGCGAGGTGGTTCGTCGTCCCTCCCCGATGCCTGGGTATCTTCCCCGGAATGCTCCTCCCTCGCGTGCGCACCGCTGTCGCCCTCGCCATCGGCGCCGCGGTCCTGGTCCCGACCGTTTGCGCCGGCGGGCCGTACCCGGACGGACCCGGCCCGGGGTCGGGCGGCGGCGCGATCCCGGCCGCGACGCCCTCCGCCGGCGGCGCGGAGCAGAACCTCGACGAGTGGCTCGCCTACGTCGAGGGCGAGTACATCACCCGTCGCACGATCGTCCGGCAGATCGGCCCGAAGGACCCCGAGGAGGACGAGAGCCTCTACGAGGAGCGCGTCCACGCCAAGGTCCTCCGGATGGCGATGAATCGCGTCCTCGTGAAGGCCGCCCAGCGAGCCACCCTCGACCTGCGCCCGGACATGGTCGACAAGGAGCTCGAGAAGGCGTCGCAGGAGGAGGTGAAGCAGGCGAAGAAGCGCGCCGAGGCCGCGCGGCCGGGCTCGGGCGAGGGGATCACGTTCGCGAAGCTGCTCGCGGAGCGCGGGCAGACGGTCGACGAGTTCCGCGAAGAGCTGGCGCGGAACATCCTCGTCGAGCAGTACTTCTACCTGCTCTGGCACGGGGTCCCGGGCAAGCGCCCGGTGTTCGACCCGGAGCCCTCGCCGGACGACGCGCGGCGCCTCTACGCGAAGCACCGCGAGGCGTTCGACGTGAAGTCCGCCGTCAAGTTCGGGCTCTTCACGATGCAGCCCGTCGACCTGCTCGAGGACGGCCAGCGCACGTACGACGAGGCCGTCGAGGAGACGCGTCGTCGCATGGCGGCGTTGCTCGCCGAGCACGTGGGCGGCGCGTCCGCGGAGGGGGTGGCCGCGAAGTACGGGCTCGGCAGCCGCAAGGCGTGGCGGTCCTCGGAGGACTTCGAGTCGAAGGCGCCGCAGAAGGGCGACCGGCCGAGCGAGGAGTTCGTGGACTGGGTCTTCGACCCCGCCCGCCGGCCGGGCGAGACGAAGAGCTTCGAGGCGCGCGGTGGCATGATCGTGGGGATCGCCGTCCGCGAGACGCGCGCGGCGCGCCCCAAGACCTTCGAGGAGGTCCTTCCCGACCTGCTCGCGCTCATCAAGCGGATCCGGCTCACGAAGTTCCAGCTCCAGCACCGGCGCCAGCTCTTGGCCGCGGCGTCGATCCACCCGATGGGCATCGCGGAGGAGCTCGAGCAGTCCATCCAGCTGGAGCTGAAGCGCATCGACGAGGACCCGGTCCTCCGCGACATCCGGATGCGGTGAGGCGGACGGGGCCCGCCCGTTCCGTGGGTCGCCGCCGTCCCGGCCGCGGCGCCGGATCGGGACGGTGGCGCGCGCGCGCCGGGCGGTGGCCGTGACGGACGACGCTCCCGTCCTTCGCCCCTGGGCTCCTCCGTCGGCCCGCGGACCCCGCTTGGTCGTGCGGGGGATCGCGTCCGCGCTCGCGGCCTGCGTCCTCTTCGGCGCGGTGAGGGGCCTCGTCGCCGGCCGGCCCCCAGTCCCGGAGATCGTCTCGGCCTTCGGCCCCGGTACGCGTCCACGGGTGGGGGCCCTGCGCGACCGGCTGGTCCTCGGGCTCCTCTCCCTCCGCACGCCGGACGGCGACTGGTCTCCGCGCCCGACCGACGTCGACGTCGACCCACTCGAGCGTCGGGAGGTCACCGCCCTCGCCGTCGCCGCTCTCGCCGCGGCGCGCCGCATGGGGTCGCCGGTGCCCACGCTCGACGAGGCGGTCCTCTCGGGCAAGGCCGAGCTGTTCCGCCTGCGCCGGCGAGGGAGGGGTTCCGAGGCACCACCCGTGGATCCGAGCCGGAATCTCAAGATCCGGGGCATGGCGTGCAATGTCCTCGCGATGTCCCTGGCGAACGACCCTGCCGACGCGATCCGGTGGCCACTGGCCGTAGCCGAACTGCTCCGCCTCACCGAGCCTGGCCCCCCGGTGGCTGGCTGGGCGCACGGCGTCGCCGCCCGGGCCTACGGAGAGATCCTCGAGTCCGGGCGGGCGCATCTCCTCGGGCAGGACCCGCGATCGAAGGTCCCGACCCGGCCCCCCCAGGCCCAGCGGGACTGCCACGACCCCCGGGTTGGGGCCGCGCTCGCGACCGTCTTCCGGTATGGGAGTGGATCCGAGACAGCAGGCCCCCCCCCGGGCGAGATCCTCGAGGCCTGCCTCCAGGGGCCCCTCGAGTGGGGAGGCGAGCAGACCGACCTCCGCTCCTGGCTGATGCGCGCGTGGCTTGGGGCCCGCGTGCCCGGGGGGGCGCGCTGGTTCCACCAGGTGCTCCCCCTGCTCGAGGGCGCTCCCGACGGGGCGGGGATCATCCCGGGCGCCTTCTACGGGGATCCCTCCTCCCGGACGGCGTGCGCCCTCCTCATCCTCTACGAGGGGTCGAGGTCGTCCCCCGCGACGCGCTGAGGAAGGCCCGCGCGATCGGATCCGGCTGCTGGGCAAGTCCTTGGCGGGTACGGACTTGCGACGAGAGGGCGGGGCTCGCTCGAGCGACGGGGGGCGCGGCCGGGAAGTGGAGTGAACCGCCGCTGCCACGCTCCGTTGGACCTTACGGTCGAAGATTCCTACAATGCGCGCGACGGGTCTTCCGTCGTATCCTCGCGCGCGGCGAAGGCCCTTCGCCTGCGTGCTGAGCCTGGTTCGGGTCCGCCGACCGGGACCGCAGACGTAGCGGCGACGCAGAGGTCGGCGACGCAGAGGTCGGCAGCGCAGAGGTAACGCAGCGCGGTGGGGTCGTCCCCAACGCTTTGGAGCTCGCCCGATGGCCCGACAGGAACGCACCGTCTACCGCCCGAACTTCGCAGAGCAGGGTGGCGACTTCAACGAGCAGCTCTACGAAGCGCTCAGGCTCGCCCCGTGGTGGATGATCTCGATCGCCGTCCACGTCGGCCTCTTCGTGATCTCGTCCATGTTCCAGACCGAGAGCGCTCCCGTCCTCGTCGCGCCTCCCATGGCGACGAACATGGCCGCGGCGGCCGAGGCGCCGCCCGAAGAGGACGTCCCGCCCTCGCCCGAGGAGACCGAGCAGGTCCACCAGACGGACGTGGTCGCGAAGGAGCCCACGATCAAGGACGCGGAGCTGTCCGACCACAACGAGACGGACAACGACCTCCCGACCGAGGAGTCCCTCGGCGAGGGCGGCATCTCCGACGCCCCCTTCGAGGGCCCTTCCACGAACGGCCTGATCGGCATCGGCGGCGGCGCCGGCGGCGCCTTCAAGGGCCGCGGCGGTCACCGCAACCTGCGCGCGGGCGGCGGCGGCAAGAAGTCCGACGACGCCGTCGAGGATGCGCTCAAGTGGCTCGCCGCGCACCAGTCGCCGGACGGCGGGTGGGAGTGCGAGGGCTTCTTCAAGTACTGCGACGGCAAGGTCATCGCGGGCGAGGGCCCCGACGGCCGCGGCAAGGCGATGTACGACGTCGGCGTGACGGGCATGGCGCTCCTCGCGTTCCTCGGCGCCGGCTACACGAACCGCTCCGAAGGCCCGTTCGGCAAGGTGGTGGGCAACGGCCTCAAGTACCTGCGCAACGTCCAGGACGCGGAAGGCGCCTTCGGCAACCGCTCCACCGGCCACTTCGTCTACAACCACTCGATCGCCGCGCTCGCGATGGTCGAGGCGTACGGCATGACCGGATCGGCCATCTACAAGAGCCCCACGCAGAAGTGCCTCGACTTCATCGCGATCTCGCGCAACCCGTACTTCGCGTGGCGCTACGGCGTGAAGCCGGGCGACAACGACAGCTCGGTGACGGGCTGGATGATGATGGCGCTCAAGAGCGCCAAGCTGATCAACTCGGCCGACGTGAAGGCGAACAAGCCGCCCTCCCTGTCGATCGACGAGGAGGCCTTCGACGGCATCAAGGCCTGGATCGACAAGATGACCGATCCCGACTACGGCCGCGTCGGCTACCAGCAGCGCGGCTCGGGCCCGGCCCGTCCGACGGACCTGGTCGACAAGTTCCCCGCCGAGAAGTCCGAGTCGATGACCGCGGTGGGCATGCTCGCCCGCATCTTCCTCGGCGAGAACCCCAAGACGAGCGACCCCATCAAGAAGGGCGCCGAGCTCTGCGTGAAGCTCGTGCCCACGTGGAACGAGCAGGACGGCTCGATCGACATGTACTACTGGTACTACGCCACGCTGGCGATGTTCCAGGTCGGGGACGAGTCTTGGAAGAAGTGGGAGACCGCGATGAAGACCGCCATCGTGGACACCCAGCACAAGGACACCGACTGGTGCATGTACAAGGGCAGCTGGGACCCGAAGGACCCGTGGGGTCCGGACGGCGGCCGCGTCTACTCGACCGCGTGCCTCGCCCTGTGCCTCGAGGTCTGGTACCGCTACGACAAGGTCTTCGGCGCGAAGGACGAGCACTAGCCCGTCCGCTTCCCCCTCTTCGAGGTCGCGGGGCACCCCCGCCGACCCCTCCGGCGGCCGGGATCCTCGCGATCCCGGCCGCCGGTCTCGTTACGTCCCCGTGACCTCCGGCGCGAGGTTCCCGGCTACGATCGCGACCTCCCCGGGAGGTTCGATGTCCGATTCTTCGTTCCGTAGCGCGGCCCGCCGGGCCCCGCTCCTCGCCTCCCTTCTCCTGTGCGCCTGTGGGCTCGACGCCGCGACTCCGACCTTCATCAAGGTGGACAACTCCGCCCTGAGCGTCGACTCGATCATCCGGACCTCGATGCGGGTGCCCGGGGGGCGACACCTCCTCGACTTCGCCCTGCGCGTGGACATCGGTCAGAACGTGCGCGTCGAGAACCACGGGATCGAGCCGCGGGTCTACTCGATCTGGGGCTACTACCTCCAGAGCTACGTCACGCGCCCGCAGTCCATGCTCGTCACGGAGTCCACCGACTACCTGACCGGCGGCAAGCCCGAGACGACCCGCGAGGGGTCCATCTCGTTCCTGCGGGGGCCCACCGACTACGCCGGCCTCGCCGGGGCCTGGGACGGCGTGCTCCGGCGCGGAGACGGAGCGGTGGTCGTCCTCGCGGCGACCTTCAACGCCACGGGCGGCATCACGGGCTGGGGAGAGACCCCCGGGGCTGCGGCCACCGGCGCGGTCGTCCACCCCGGCGAGGGCGTCTATCGCCTCGATCTCACCGACGGGCGCTCGATCGTCGCCGAGGTCGACGCGACCTCGACGAGGCTCGCGCTCTTCGAGGGCGACGACGTCGTCGGGATCCTCGAGAAGGCGGCCCCCGCCGCCCCCGTGTTCACCCAGGCCGACCTCGCCGGCACCTGGGCCGGCTCGCGCCTGCTCCTCTCGGGCACCCTCCCCGACCTGACCGAGATCCGCCCCGTCACGGGCAACACGTCGGCCACCGGGACGCTCGACCTCCTCGACGACGCGGGGTTCCACCTCGCCACGACGGCGGACCTCCTGCTCGACAACTCGGCAGCCGGCCTCTACCTGGGCACCGCCGGCGACGAGCTCATCGCCGCGTCCCCCTGTCGCGCGTTCCTCTCCCGAGACCTCGCGCTGCTCGTCCTCACGTTCGGTACGGGCACGCCCGGGCAGCGCGCGTTCGTCGCCCTTCACCGCGTGCCGTAGCCGCGCCGCCCGCTGACGGGGGCGGTCCACGGTCTCCCCCTGCGTGCCGCGGACGCCCGCGCCGCGGACGCGCGCGGGCTGCGTCGGAAGGGACTACGGCCGCGGTCCCGCGCGACCGATCTACGCCGTCCGGTGGGACGCGGTCCGGGAGGACCCCATGGCGACGATCGGACGGGAGCGCATGCGGGTGGCCGTGCTGATGGGGGGGCCCAGCTCGGAGCGGGACGTCTCCCTCGCGTCGGGCGACGCCGTGTGCCGCGCGCTCGATCCGACGCGGTTCGACGCGCGCCGCCTCGAGATCACGAAGGAGGGACGGTGGCTGCCGCCCCGGCGCCTCGACGCGCTCCCTTCGCCCGCCGTGGAGGCCGAGGCCGAGCCCACGGACGCGGCTCACGCGCTCGCCGCCGACGGCGGCGACCGCCCGTTCGACGTCGCGGTGCTCGCGCTCCACGGCGCGTTCGGCGAGGACGGCACCGTCCAGGGCCTGCTCGAGGCGGCGGGCCTGCCCTACACGGGGTCGGGCGTGCTGGCGTCCGCCCTCGCGATGGACAAGCAGCGGGCGAAGGCTATCGTCGCCAGCGCGGGAGTGCGCACGGCGCGGGGCTGCGCGGTGGGCGCCGCCGACTGGGCCCGCGACCGCGAGGGCGTCCTGCGTCGCCTCGCCGCCGTCCCCGGCCTGCCCGCGTTCGTCAAGCCCGTCGGGGGCGGCTCCTCGATCGGCGCGGGCCCCGCGGCCGACCCGGCGGAGCTCGTGGCGCGCCTCGACGAGGTCTTCGACCGACACGACGAGCGGGCCCTCGTGGAGGAGCGTCTCGTCGGCCGCGAGGTGACGTGCGCCGTCCTCGGCAACCGCGGCCAGCGGCTCCACACGCTCCCGACCGTCGAGATCGTCCCCCGCGGCCACGCGTTCTTCGACTACCGGGCCAAGTACGAGGCCGGCGGCTCCGACGAGATCTGCCCCGCCCGGCTCACGCGCGGGGAGGCCGCCCGCGTCGCCGAGGCCGCCATGACGGCCCACGCCGCGCTCGGCTGCGACGGCATGAGCCGCAGCGACTTCATCGTCTGCGACGGCGTCCCCGTCTACCTCGAGACCAACACGATCCCCGGCATGACCTCGGCCTCGCTCTGCCCGAAGGCGGCGGCGGCCGTGGGCATCCCGTTCCCCCGGCTCGTCGAGCTGCTCGTCGACATGGCGCTCGCGCGCGCCCGCGTGCGCACGCACGCCCGCGCGACCCCGACCCCGGCCTGACGCACGCCCGTCGCCGCGGGGGGACGCCCGCCTTCCACCCGCGGACCGCCACCGGTCCCCGCACGGGCGAGGGGGGGGGCCCTCCCCTGCAAGCGAATCGGGGGGCGCCGGGGGCCGTGACGCCCGCCCGCGCCCCCCGAGCCCCCGACTACTTCTTCGCGCCCTTGGCGGCCGCGGAGACGCGGGTCGCCAGCTTGCGCTTGTGGTTCGCGGCCGTGTTCGCGTGGATCACGTGGACCTTGGCGGCTTTGTCGAGCTTGGCGTACGCGGTCGAGAGCGCGACCTTCGCCTCGGCTGTCTTGCCGGCGGCGAGGAGGTCGGCGACCTCCTTCTCGGCGCTCTTCATGGCGCCCTTGACGCGGAGGTTCGAGATGCGGTTCTTCTCGTTCTGACGGACGCGCTTGGTAGATGAGCGGCTGTGGGGCATGCGTTCCTACGAGTCCTTCCGGGTGCCAAGGGGGGAAGCGGCTCAGGGTAGGGGAAAGGCGGCAGGACGTCCAACCCTGGCGGGCCCCCGCCCCCAGGCCGAGCCGCTCGGCGTCGGGGGCGGGTGGGAGCCGGTGAGGGCAGGAGGGGGGCGGCGGGGGCCGGGCCAGCCCCGGCCCCAGTCGGGCCTCATCGGCCCGAAAGCCCAGGACCCTCCCATGCGTCCGGCCCCGCGCCCTCCATGGGCCGCTGCCCCGATGCCTACGCGAGCTTCTGGAGCCGGTCCGCGACGTCGCGGTAGCCGATGTCGACCTCGTAGATCTTCATGTACTCGCGCTTCGCCTCGTCCTTGGCGCCGCGACGCTCGTGGAGCTCGCCCAGGCGATAGGTGATCTCCTTCGCCCGGTCGGTGGCCATGTTCGGGAAGGCCTCGGCGGCCTCCTGGACCTTCTTCGCCGCGAGGTCGAGCATGTTCATCTTCTCGAAGCACTCGCCGAGCCTGAGGAGGCTGTCGACCTTGCGGCGCGGGTCCTGGACCGTCTTCTGGAACTCGCCGACGGCCTCGTTCGTCTTGCCGGCCATCAGGAGGGTCGCCCCGAGCTTGTAGCGCTCGGCCAGGTCGGTCGGGTGCTCGCGCACGCGGCGGCCGTACTCGGCGAGCCGGGCCTCGAGCAGTTTCGTGCGTGACGCGCGGAGGGAGGTGTCGTCGGTCTCGCCGGAGGCCTTGAAGGCGGCCTTGGCCTTCTCGAAGGTCTCCTGGATCACCGACAGCTTGAGGTCGCCGAGCTTGGTCGCCAGGTCGTAGTTCGACGGGTCGGCCTTCACCGCGAGCTCGAGCTCGACCATGGCGCCCGGCAGATCGCCCTTCTGGAGGAGCACGTCGGAGAGGCGGATCAGGGTCCGCCCGGCGGTGGCGGGGTTCTTCACGATGTCGGCCCGTAGGCGAGCGACCTCGTCGGTGGCGTCCTGGTCGGTCAGCTGGAGCCGGGTGTCGCGCTCGAGCTGGCCGGCGACGTCCTTGTTCTTGATCAGGTCCCGGGACGACTTCGCCGTCTCGTACCCCGACATCTTGAGCGCGCCCTCGGCGGCGAGGTTCTTGCGCATCTTGATGGCTTCCTGGTCCTTCGGGTCGATGCGGACGGCCTCGCCATACGCCTCGCTCGCCTCCCTGATCTTGCCCTGGCGGTAGAGCGCCGAGCCGAGGCGCTTCCAGGCCTGGTTGTCCTCCGGATCGAGCTTGGCCGCGACCTTGAAGCCGTACATGGCGGCGTTGAGCTGCTTGGCGTCCTCGCCCGAGCTCCCGAACTCCATCCAGGCGCCCTTGTCCTCGGGGTGCTTGGCGAGGTGGCGCAGGCAGGCGACGAGGCGCTTCTCCGGGTCCCGGGTGGCCCCCAGGGCGGCGCGGCCGAGGCCTCCGAACATGCCCTTCCCCTTGCCCTCCCTCGCCTTGGCGGCGGCCTGGTGGAAGCCCTCGATCAGGTCGAGGTCGTCGAGGGCGTACTGGAACGCCTCGAGGTAGATCTCCACCGCGTGGTCGTAGTTCTTCCGCTTGAACGAGTCCCGCGCCTTGGTCTTGAGTTCAGCGACACCCATCGCACCGTCCTAGGGGAGCTCGGCGAGCTGCCGACGCTGTCGCCCGAGGGTAGTCCGCTGGCCCCCGGGGGTCAAACGCCGAACCACGGTCGACGCACGCACGTCCCGGGAGGTGGGGGGCTTCCGGGCGGAGGGCCTGCCGAGCGGGGCCCCGATCCCTAGCCGGCCGCGTCGGCCGGGGCCTTCGGCCGCCAACCATCGAGCAAGCGGTCGGCCGTGAGCCGGTCGTTCGCCTCGCGGAACACGCGGGCGATGGCCTCGAGATGCGCGACGGACGGTCGGGGACCGGTCGCCC
>JAYTCP010000013.1:0-13745 GCA_043736435.1 Planctomycetia bacterium
GTGGAGGACTTCCGCGCCCGGACACGGTCCACCCTCGAGGACCCGTCGCGTCCGTGGGCGCCCAACGATCCCGAGGGGATCGTCGTCTCGCGGCGCTACCAGGAGCGGGACGGGGCCGACAGCCTGCGGCGGTTCCGCGAGGAGCGCGCCCGATCGATGGCCTGGCTCGCCACGGTGGTCGACGGCCCGTGGACGAACGCGAAGTCGCATCCGACGGCCGGCCCGCTCCACGCGGGGGACCTGCTCGCGTCCTGGGTCGCCCACGATGCGAGACACCTGGGGCAGATCGCGAAGCGGCTGTACGGGCTCGCAGCGCGCGACGGCGCGCCCTACTCGGTCGGGTACGCGGGGTAGGGTCAGGGTTCCCGATGCGGCTGGTAGACGCGGATCCGTCCGGGTTGGACCACCCACAGCCCGTGGTCGGGGCCGGGCATCGGAGCGGGATCGTCACGAAGCGCTTCTGCCAGGGTCTCCACCGCTCGAGCAAGGACCGCAGGGTCCGTCGGGTGCGGGACTCGGATGAGGACGATCCCTCGATGCCCTTGCGGCGGGTAGATGAGAGGATTGGCGAACTCCGCATCCATCGTGACGAGACAGCGCCCCTCGTCCCGGCAGCACGCGATGAGATCACCGTCGGACGCGCCGCACATCCCTTGGCTCTGCACCGTCGCCACGTCATGGCCCGCGAGCGTCAGGCGCCGCATCACCGCGTGGCTCAAGTTCTCGTCCAGCTTCAGTTTCACGCCGGAGTCTTCACCGGAATGTCAACGTAGCGCTCGCGACTCATCTCCGCGCCGTAGGCGATGCATGCGAGGAGGTCCGCCTCCTCGAGGCCGGGGTACTCGGCGAGGAGCTCCTTCGTGCTGGTTCCGCCCGCAAGGAGGTCCAGGATCAGCGAGACCCAGATTCTGTGCCCTCGGATGCAGGGCTTTCCGAAGCAGACGCGCGGATCGATCGAGATGCGCGAGAGCAGCTGTTCTCGGTTCATCGATGCGTCTCCGTCGGCGGCGTCCGCGTGCGCAGCACCCGCCCAGTATACGCGAGGTGCGCCCCTGCACGGGGGGCATCGGTGGCACGAATCGGGCGCCCGTACAGGCTCGGGGGCATGCTCGCACCGGACCGAGGATCTCCCCCGGTTCGCGCGGGGCGGAGCGAGGTCATGGATCGGAGGGCCGGCCTCGCGCTACGATCCGATACGCCCCCGTCGGGGCTCATCGATCCGAGAGCCCGAAAACCGAAGCCGCTCCCGTGCGCCCCATGCTCCTCGACCTCCACCTGCGCGATGTCGTCCCCAGCGACCTCGAGGTCTTCTTCGAGCAGGAGCGGGATCCCGTCGCCGTGCGGATGGCGGCGTTCACGCCGAAGGACCCGTCGGATCGCGCCGCGTTCCTCGCCCATTGGGGCCGGATGCTCGCCAACGCGAGCGTGACGGCGAAGGCCATCGTCGTCGACGGGCGGGTCGTCGGATCCCTGGCCACCTGGGAGCAGGATGGGCACCGCGAGGTCACCTACTGGATCGGCCGCGAGTCCTGGGGACGCGGGATCGCGACGGGCGCGCTGTGCGCGTACCTCTCCGCCGACGCACGCCGCCCGATGTTCGCGCGATCCGCCGCAGACAACGTCGCGTCGATCCGCGTGCTCGAACGGTGCGGCTTCGTCCTCACGGGCCGGGAGCGCGGCTACGCGAACGCGCGCGGCGAGGAGATCGAGGAGGTGGTCCTGCGGCTCGACGCCCCCGCCGCCCCGCGCATCGGGTTTCGGCCCCTGGCGAAGTCGGACCTCCCGTCCATGCATCGCTGGTTGAACGTGCCCCACGTGCGCGAGACGTACGGTCTCGGCAAGAACCCGTCGCCGGAGGAGGTGGTGGCGAAGTACGGCCCCCTGGTCGGGGGTGCGGAGCGGACGTTCCCCTACGTGATCGTGCTCGACGGACGGGACGTGGGCTACGTCCAGACGTATCGCATCAGCGACCATCCGGAGTACGCCCGCGGCATCGGGGTCGACGACGAGAGCGCGGGGCTCGACCTGTTCCTCGGTGAGCCCGACTGCGTGGGGCGCGGCCTCGGTCCCCTCGTGATCGACCGGTTCGTCCGCGACGTGGTCTTCGCGACGACGGCGGTCATCGCGGTCGTCTCCGATCCGTCGTCGTCGAATCCGCGCTCGGTGCGCGCCTTCGAGAAGGCCGGCTTCCGCCGCTGGCGCACCGTGGTGCCCACGGACCCCGCGTGCGGGGATCTGCTCGTGCGGAGGGATCGGCCCCCCGCGCCCCCATGACCTACCCGGCTCTGCTCTGCCACCAGAGGACCTCGGCGGGCGCACCCCGGGTCCCTACGGGAGACTTCCCTCACCTGCCAGCCGACGTGCGCCCCCGGGCCGGCGCCGTCCGTAGGGACGTCGCCAGCGCCGGGGAGCGCCCGGTCGAGGCCTACGGGGCGCGGACGATCGTCCCCTCTAGGACCGTGCGCTTGCCGTCCATCGCGCGCGTCGAGATCACGCGGAGCTTGGACAGGTCGACGATCTGCGTGACCACCGCACCGTCCTTCTGCTGCCACGACACGTACCAGACGCCCGGCGCGATCTCGCGGCGGTCGACGGTCTCGGTGGCCGTGGCGCCCTTGTCGACGCCCTCGACGGCCAGCCACGTGACCGTCTCGAGGTCCGTGACCGTGACGGTGTGGCGCGTTCCGTCCGTGTACGTCACGTCGAACGTGCCGCGCGGGTCCAGCGCCGGGGCCGCGATGCGCGGCTCGGACGGCCGCGGCTCGCTCGGCAGGGGCTCGCTCGCCACGGGCGCGGTGGGCAGGGACGCGGTGGGCAGGGGCGCGGCGGTCTTGGGGCCGCAATCGGGGCCGACGGGCCGCGCCGCGCCCGGAGGCACGGCGCCCGGCGCCTTCGTGGGGACGGGCACGGAGTGGCCGTCCGGTCCGCGGGCGAGCACCGCATCGGTGGGCTTCGAGGCCGCGGCCGCGAGCGCCGCGACGGCGTCGTCGAGCTCGACGAGCTCGGTCCACGTGTCGTCCACGTCGAAGGCGACCATCGCGCCCACGAGCGTTTCGGTGGTCGGGCCCAGGTCCTTCTGGAAGACCTTGCCGTGGTTGCTCACGAGGAAGGTCATGACTCCCGTGAGGCGGTACTCGGCCGGCGCGGCCACGAGCGCGAAGCCGGCGATCATGTTCCCGTTGATCACGTAGTCGCAGGCCCCACCGGGTGCGTGGGCGCCCTGGGACCGCAGGATCGACCAGCGGTACCCGCCGTAGGGCGTTGCGTCCGAGCCCGTGTCCCCGATCGTCGCGAGGGCGAGGCCGAGGGGGCTCGCCTCGGCGTTCTCGTCGGCGGTGGACTCCCAGTAGAGCCCATCCTGCGAACCCGGCTGGCTCGCGACACGCTGGGCGTACTCACGGACGTCGTCGCCGTCACGGTCCTTCGAGGCGTACTCCACCTGCATCTCGACGTACTGGCGGCACAGGTCGATCGCCTCGAGCTCGTTCCGCCCGACGCGGCGGGCGAGCAGCTCGGTGCGTCCGGCCGCGGCGTCGAAGCGCCAGCCGCCCTCGACACGGATGACCGGGATCGCGGTGGGATACTTCTCGGCGCCGACCTCGATGCGGAGCACGCCCTCGGCCTCATTCGTGCGGTCGAACGACCAGGACGACCGGGCGAGGCTCGCGAGCCGGGTGCGCTCCTCGGCGACGCGCGGATCCTTGCCGTCCGTGACCAGGTCGGCCCCCTCGGAGCCGAGGAGCGCCGTCAGGGCCGCGTCGTCGTTCTTCTCGAACGCCACGATCCACGCGAGCACCGCTTCCGCGGGCTTCGCGAAGGTCCGAGGCGGCGTCGCCACCGTCACGGGAGCATCCGTTGCGGGCGGCGCAGCGGTCGCGGGGACGTCCGCGGCGGGCGGCGGTGCGACGTCGTCGCCCGCGCGAGCCGAACGGCCCGGGGCGAGGGCGAGCGAGAGCACGAGGGCAGAGGCGGCGGCGGTGCGGAGAAGGACGGGGAAGGCTCGCATGGGATTCCTCACGGGATTCGGCGGGACGTCGGACGGGGTGTGCCGGATGCTCGTCGCGAGATGCGATCCCGGCACGGGCGGCTGTGCGGCTCGGCACCACGCGCCGAGGGAGACGGAGAACGGAAGCGGGGTGCGCATGGGTCAGCGAGCCCGTCGGGACTTCGGAGGCGGCGGAGGCGTCGGGGATTCCGGGGGCGGCGGGGGCGTGAAGAGGCTCGAGCGTCCGCGGTCGCCGCTGCGCCGTGTGATGCGCGGCGCCCCCTGCGTGGGAGTCGTGGGCACGCGGAAGGGCGTAGGCAGCGGGGCCGGACGGATGTAACGGGGCTTCGGCGGGGGAAGGGTGTGCGCCTGCGGCGTCGGCGCCGTGACGACCGGCTTGGGAGCGAGGCTCCCGTTGCCCCGGACCGACCACGGGCGCGCGGAGGGTCCGACCGGCGGCATCACGACGCGCGACCCTGTCGGCGACGGCGTCGGCAGGGTGCGGATCCGCGGTGACGTGCTCGGAGCTCTGAAGTCGGAGGGAGTGGAGCCGGACCACGGCGAGGTCCGGACCGTGGGACTCGGGGGCGGTAGCGTGCGCGTCATCCTCGTCCTGGCGAAGGTGGCGTCCGGAGCGGGAGTCACGGTCGATCCCGTGGGTGCGCGAACGGCCCGCACGCCGGCGCGCGGCGTCGGCCGCGGGTCCACCGGCGGGCGCAGGACGTACGAGCCCGTGCCCGAGCGGTACGCGGTGCCGGAGCGGGTGCTGAACGCCGTGGTGGGCCGGATCGCGCGGGGCGGGTAGCGCCAGCTCGAGGTGCGGTACGGAGCGCGCCACGGCTGCGGGCGGTAGGGGCCCACGTACCAGGCCGACGGACGGGGCAGCCGCGAGTAGTAGTACGAGTCGCCGACGTAGATGCCCCAGCCCTGGTAGGCCGAGCCGCTCCACCAGCCCCAGCGCAGGTCGTGCCACGCCCACGCGCCGCCGAAGCCGACGTTGAACCCGATGCCGAAGGAGAGGAGAGGCCGCACCGGGCGCACGAACCACGGACGGACGATCACGTACGGGTCGTAGACCGGCACGTAGACGATCTCGGGCCGCGTCGACTCGATCACGATCACCGTGGGGGCGGTGGCAGGCGCCTCGGCCTCCCGTCGCTCCCCGATGGTCAGGTGCTCGTCCGAGGCGAGGTTGCCCGCGGCGCGCGCGGCGCGGCGGAAGTCCTGGATCGCTCGGAGGACGTCGGCCTGCTGGTAGGTGACCGCGGCGCCCATCTGCTCGAGCCACTGGAGGTTCGTGTTCATCCACTGGAGGACGTCCGGGAACTGGACGAGCGCCTTCACCGACGCGTCCCAGGGCTGGTCGTCCGGTGCCGCCGTCGGCTGGTCGCCTTGCGACTCGACCCAGCGCGAAGCCGACACGACGTCGAGGGGGAAGTTCGTCGCGGGGAGGAGCGAGGCGAGGACGACGTCGGGGTAGAGCGCGATCGGGCCCACGAGCTCGCGGAGCTGCTCGGGTGTCCACGTGGGAAGCGGCGCATCGGGGGCCGGTTCGTCGGCGCGCGAGGGCGGCGCCAGCAGGGTCACGCCGAGCACGGCGAGGGCGCCGAGGAATGCGCTACGGACGAGGCGGGATCGGACGAACGTCATGGGAGGGCTCCCCAGGGGAAGACGGGAGGTGGAGCAACGGAAGCGAGGCCGTCCCAGGTTGCACGGGGATTCGGGTAGGGGAACGACGGCTTTGGGGCCCGAGTGGGGCCCGACGGGAGGGGAAGGGAGACGGAGCCCCGAGGCTCGGGGGAGCCGAGACCCCGACCTCGCGGGGAGCACCCGCCGGACCTTCGCCCGGCGGGTGTCGATGCGATCGGGCGGGCTAGAGCGAGGCCGACTTGAAGGGCGACGGGGACGAGGTGTCGTCCTTCGGGTTCGCCGTCCGGTTCGTCCCGGCTACGTTGCCCCGGGGATCCGCGTTCGGCGCCGCCGAGGTCGTCTTCGCGTCGCCTGGCTGCGAACCCGAAGCGCTCGTCATGGACGCATGCGAGTCCTGGTCGAGCGACTTGCGCGCCTTCGCGAGCTCCTTGGTCACGCCCTCGAAGCGTGCCTCGGCACCGCGGGGGATCTCGCGAACGATCTGCTCGAAGGAGGTGATCAGGCTGCGCACTGCGTTCACCGTCCCCTCGTCCCGGCCCGAGGTGCGCCGCGACGAGTCGTCGCGCGAGCCACCCTTCGGGTGCTGGTCCGAGCGGTCGGAGTGCGCGGACGGCGCGCCGTCGCCCGAGCGCGTCGAAGAGTCTCGCTGACTCGGCTCGCCGGGCGACTTCGCGTCCACGCGCGCACCCTGCGACGGAGCGGGAGTCGAAGGACTCGGGCCAGCCAGGCCTGCGCTCGCCGCCTTCAGAATCTCCGTCGTCTTCGAAGCGGTGCGGACGGGATCCGTCCCCTTCGGAGCGGCCGAGGGAGTGGGCGCGGAGCTGCTGCGCTCCGGCTGCGCCTTCACGGGCGAGGCGTCCCGCTTCGTGCCGTCGTTCGGATTGGGATTCGTCATGAGCGTGCTCCGTTCCATTCGTACTACCGTGAAGCCGACGCGGATCCGGGACAGTCCCCGGAGTGCGCGGCTTCCGTGATCACTTCGATGCCGGTCGGGTCCGCGTGGTCGGAGGCGGGTTCGGCGGTACGGGCGGCGTAGGAGGAGTCGTGTTGGGCGTCGGCTTCGCGGGACGCTTGCCGGGCGTCGGGGCCGCCCCGGTCTGACCCGCGAAGTTCTCGGGAGTCTTCCCGACGGGCGGACCCGGCGGCGCGTCGTTCGCCTTCGTGAGGTCCGCGACGTAGCCCGCGGCGCGCGAGGTGTCCTCGGCCTTCGAGGTCCCGCCGCTCTCGCTCGCACGCGTGAAGCCCGGCGGATTGCGCACGCCGGCCTCCCCCGTGGGCATCTGCGACTTGAGCGTGTCCGGGCCCGTCGGCGGCACGGACGGCGTCGTCGCCGACGGGTGCGGCTCGGGCGGTGCAGCCTTCTCCGGTTTCTTCTCCGCCTTCTCCGGCGGCTTGACGGGAGGGTGCGGCGGCGGCCCCTTGGGCTTTTCGGGTTCGATGGGAACGCGACCGTTCGGCTTCGACATGGCGAGAGGCTCCTGGGGACGGTGGCGGGGACGAGCCCCTCGATCGCAGGTGCGCGGATCCTGCGCGCGGGCGTCGTCTGCTCCGAGGGCCGGAACGGGGCCCGCCACACCCGTTGGATGCCGTGCCCGCGCGCGGGGTTCACCGGGGGGGGGCCACCTCCTCGCGGGTGCTGCCATGGCGTGCTGCGAGCCCACGGAGCGCGCTCTGGGCCCGCGAGTCTCCATTCCTGCCCCTCCGCCGCATCCGTGACCATCGTCCGTCGTGCGGCGTGCCCCCCGTGGGGTGGACACCCCATCGAGGTGCCCCCCCGCTCGGGGTACTTCTGCTTCGGACGCCGGAGTGTCCTCCGGACGACGCGTCCTGCACCGCTCCCGCTGCGCGGTGAACCGTCGTCCACGACCCTTCCTAGTTCCCCCGATCGGAATGCACCCATGCTCGCCCCGCGCCCCTTTCCTGAGGCCGTCTCGCCTCCGCACCACCCGTCCGCGGACTTCCTGGACCGACTGATGGCCCACGACGACCGTGCGTTCGCCGAGCTCGTGCGGGTCCACGGCGCTCGCCTCCTGGCGGTCGCCACCCGCTATCTGCCCTGCAAGGCCGATGCGGAGGACGCGGTCCAAGAGGCCTACGTGAACGTCGTACGCTACATCCACGGGTTCAATCGGGCGAGCAGGCTCGAGACCTGGCTGCACCGGATCGTCGTCAACTGCGCGCTGATGATCCTGAGGACCCGAAGGCGCAGGCCCGTGCTCACGAACGCGGAGCCGGAGACGTTCGGGAGCATGACGTCGCGGGTGCGAGGTGCGGCCGTCGCCCTGGCGGGCGATCGTCTCGAGCGGGACGAGGAGCAGCGCCTGTTCCAGGCGTCCCTCTACGCGCTCCCCCCGGCGCAGCGGAGCGCCCTCCACTTCCGGTACGGGAGCGACCTGCCGGTGCTTGCGATCGCGGACATGCTCGACGTGTCGACCTCGACCGTGAAGACCCGCCTCCATCGCGCGCGGCGCAACCTCGAGCTCTCCCTCGGGGCAAGGACGGCCTAAACGCAGGCCTGAGAGGCCGCGCGGCCCACGGGCCGTCCGCACGCGGTGGGGTCACCCCCCCGGGTGGGTTTCACCCCAGGGAGCCGCACAGGAGGGCAGCCGAGACTCGGAGGCCCTCGGGCTGCCGTTTGCTGCGCGCCCCCCGGATGACCGCAGGGTGGGCACCCCGGCATGCGACGATTCGGGCCTCCGTGTCCGGAGTCACTTTTCAGGAGAAGGCCCACGATGATTCTCCCCACGCCCCGGATCGCCGGGCAGGACTCCTTCGACCGCTCCTACAAGGCAGCGCTCGCCCGCCACCTGCGGGCGGCGAACGGAACAAAGGGTGGCGCCCGCGTAGGCCGTCTCGCGCGGAGCCTGGGCATCGAGACGCTCGATCTCGCCCGGATCCACGACCGGGTGGTGGCCGCGTTGGCGCCGCCGGCCTCGTCGAAGGCGCTCCAGACGTCCTTCTTCTCCGCGGCCATAGCCCCCATCGAGGACACGCACTCCGGGACCTCGGAGGCCCTCCTCGCCTGCGCACGCCTCGCCGCGCGGCTCGGCCGGCGCACGGGCGAGCTGGCTGCGGCCCGCCTGCGCCTCGTCCGCGAGACCACGCGGCGGAAGTCCCTGCGCGTGGAGCTCGACACGAGCGAGCGCCACCAGGGGGAGTCCCTCGACCGCGCAAAGCACATGGAGGACAGGCTGCGGCGGCTGGCGCACCGCCTGCTCTCCGCGCAGGAGGAAGAGCGCCTGCGGATCAGCCGCGACCTGCACGACGCGATCGGCCAGGAGCTCACCCAGATCAACGTGGGCCTCGCCGCGCTCAAGTGCGGCGCCGCGAGCAACTCGAGAGAGCTCGGCACGGCCATCGCGCTCACGCAGAAGCTCGTCGAACGCTCGATGAACACCGTGCATCACTACGCGTGGGAGCTCCGCCCGCCGGTGCTCGACGACCTGGGGCTCGTGCCGGCGCTCCGGTCCTACGCCAAGGCGTTCGGCGAACGCGCGGGACTTCCCGTCGGCTTCAGGGCCGCCCCCAAGCTCCCGCGCGCGGACAACCACCGCAGCCTCGCCCTGTTCCGCGTCGCCCAGGGCGCGCTCTCGAACATCGAGCGCCACGCGCGCGCAGAGCGCGTCTCCGTGGTCCTCAGAGCCGCGCCGGGCGTGCTGCGCCTGGAGGTGAAGGACGACGGCCGTGCGTTCGACGCGCTCCGGATGGAGACCGCGAGGAAGGAGAGGCATCTCGGCCTCCTCGTCATGCGGGAGCGCGTGGAGATGGTGGGCGGCTGCTTCTCCATCGTCTCGGCGGCGGGGCGGGGCACGATGGTCCGGGCCGACGTGCCCCTCGAGTCGGGGGGTGGCCGCCCGTGAGGCGCCCGTCGACGCCCAAGCCGCCGGCGCGCAGGGGCCGGAAGCCAAAGGGCGGGCCCGGACCGAGGATCACGGTCCTCCTCGTCGACGACCACGCGCTCCTCCGTCAGGGCGTGCGGGTCCTCCTCGAGGCCGAGGACGACCTGCTCGTCGTGGGCGAGGCGTCGGAAGGCCGTCAGGCCGTCGTGCTCGCCGCCGCGCTCCGCCCCGACGTCGTGGTGATGGACATCGCCATGCCCCAGCTCAACGGGCTCGAGGCCGCGCGGCAGATCCTGACGGCAGCGCCCACGACGAAGCTGCTGATCCTCTCGGCCCACGGAGACGACGAGTACGTCGACCGTGCGCTGGCGCTCGGCGTCGCCGGCTACGTGCTCAAGCAGTCCTCGCTCGAGGATCTCGCCACGGCGATCCGCGCCGCGCGGGCCGGCGAGCGCTGGTTCAGCGCCGGCGTCGCGCGGAGGCCTGCCGGCCGCGGCGGGGGTCCGAAGGAAGCCGGGGGCGGGACGGCCCCCCTGCCCCGGGCGCGGCTCACCTCCCGCGAGGCGGAGCTCCTCCAGCTCGTCGCCGAGGGCAAGTCGAACAAGCAGGTCGCGGCCGCGCTCGGGATCAGCATCAAGACCGTCGAGAAGCACCGGCAGAGCCTGATGTCGAAGCTCGACCTCCACGATGTCGCCGGACTCACGCGCTACGCGATCGAAATCGGGAGCATCGAGGGCCGCGGCCGGCTCGATCCCCCCTGCTGAGCCTGCCTCGTGGTTGGACGTACCCGCTCGCGGTCCCCTTCTCCCCTCTCGTCCTCGCGCCCCGAGTCCTAAGATGACGTCCCCCTATGGGCCTGCGGCCCAGGCACCCCCGCTCCGCCTCTACGACACCCTGTCGCGCTCGATCCTGCCCCTCGTCCCGCGAGTGGCCGGCCACGTGCGTCTCTACGTCTGCGGCATGACCGTCGACGGCCTCCCCCACCTCGGGCACGCCCGTTCGGCCGTGACGTTCGACGTGCTCGTGCGCCGGCTCGAGGCGCGCGGGCTGCGCGTCACGTACGTGCGCAACGTCACCGACGTGGACGACAAGATCATCGCCCGCGCGAAGGCCGAGGGCGTCGCGCCCGAGGCCGTCGTGGACCGCAACCGACTCGCCGACGCGCGCGTGCGCGAGGCCCTTCGCGTACGCCCGCCCGACCACGAGCCCCGCGTCACGGAGCACGTCGGCGACATCGTCGCCCTCGTCGCACGGCTGCTGGCGTCCGGACACGCGTACGCGCGTGACGGCGACGTGTGGTTCGACGTCTCCACGAAGGCCGACTACGGGAAGCTCTCCCGGCGCGCCCTCGAGGACGCGCGCGAGGGCACGCGGGTGGAGGCCGATCCGCGGAAGCGCTCCGCCGCCGACTTCGCCCTCTGGAAGGCGGCGAAGCCCGGCGAGCCCTCGTGGCCCGCGCCGTGGGGTGCGGGGCGACCGGGCTGGCACATCGAGTGCTCGGCGATGAGCCTCGCGCTCCTCGGCGAGTCGTTCGACGTCCACGGCGGCGGGCTCGACCTCGTGTTCCCGCACCACGAGAACGAGCTCGCCCAGACCGAGGCGGCGACCGGCGTCTTCCCGCTCGCCTCGATCTGGATGCACAACGGGATGCTCACCCGCGGGCTCGAGAAGATGGCGAAGTCCGTCGGAAACGTCACGACGGTCGAGGAGGTCCTGCGCACCCATTCGCCCCAGGCGCTGCGGGCGTGGTTCCTCTCCGCGCGCTACCGCAGCCCGCTCGAGCTCTCGCTCGACGCCGTCACGGAAGCGGGGACGGCCCTCGAGCGCCTCCACCGCGTCCTCGACCGCGTGGCGCGCGCGGGGAGCACGGGCGCACCCCCCGGCCAAGGCGCCGAGGAGGCCGTCGCCACGGCCGAGCGCGAGATCGCAGCGGCCCTCGACGACGACCTCGACACGCCGCGGGCGCTCGCGGCCCTGTACGGGGCCGGCACGCGCCTCGAGCGCGCGTTCGGCGCGCCGCAGGCGGGGTCCCCGCCGGCACTCGCGGACCCGAAGGCCCCGCCCCGAACGCTCGTCGACCGTCTGCTCGTCGCCGCGGAGCCCCTCGGCGTCCTCGTGGATCCGCCGCGCGCGTTCCTCTCCGAGGCGCACGCACGTCGCCTGGCGGCGCAGGGCATCGACCCCGCGGCCGTCGACACCGAGATCGCGGCCCGCACCGCCGCCCGCGCGCGGGGCGATTTCGAGGGGGCCGACGCGATCAAGCGCCGGCTCGAGGCGATGGGCGTCGAGCTCCGCGACGGTCCCACGGACACGAAGTGGTCGGTCCGAGCGGGAGGAGGAATCCCGGGGGCGCCGGGGCGCGAAGCCCACTGAGCCCGCGGGCTACTTCCCGGGCTTCGGCTCCGGCGCCGACCAGCGCCGCGACTTCGCGTCGAACGTCAGCTTGTCCTTGCGGGGCTCGTACCACGCGCGGAACTTCGCGGCGACGGCCTTCCAGTCCGTCTTGTTGCCACGCATGGTGCCGTCGTCCACGTAGATGCGCTCGCCGCACACGCGGTTGAGTGCCTCCCCCACCTGCTTCTTCGCGAGGCCCGCGAACAGCCTGTCGGGATCGGCCTTCTCGCCGTCGGCGGGGACCCGCTCGAGGATCGTGAGGCAGAGGGGGAACCCCTTCGCCTCGCCCAGGCGCACCAGCGCGACGGCCACGGGCGCGAGCTCGTCGTCCTTGAGGCCCGCGCCGGATGCGCGGAGCAGCGCCGGGGCGGCCGCGGAGTCGCCGAGGTCGGCCAGGAGGTCGGCCGCGTACGAGGTCTCCTTGGCGCCCTGCGGCGCGTACGTCTCGAGCCACGTGCCCACGGCGGCGACGGTCTTCGGGCTGCGCCCGTGCGCCCGGAGCGCCTCGGTGAGGTCGTGGGACAGGAACCCCTTCACGATCGGGGCCAGCAGGGCATCGAGCGCCGCCGCGGTCTTGATCTTCGAGAGGCCCCGGGCGGCGCTCATCCGGCCTCCGAGGAGGAGCACCTCGGCGATCGCGGGCACGTCCGCCTCGACGGCGAGCGCCTCGAGCGCCGACGCCGCCGCGGTCGCGGCCATGCCGCGCTTCGACATCCCCTCCTGCCCGGCATCCTCGCGCAGCTCCTCGAGGAGGAAGGGCACCGCGGGGCGGCCGAGGGCCAGGAGGCGGTCCATGTCCTTGTCCATGTTCCCGAACGTGTTCGACTTCGCGTAGCCGTCCAGGATCTTCTTCACCACGGTCCCGACGGCGCCCGCGCTCGCGAGCTTGTCGAGCTCGATGTTCTCCTTCTTCTCCTTCAGCCGCTTCACCAGCGCCTCGATCCTCGCCGCGTTGGGCTTCGGCCAGCTCCCGACGAGGTACTCGAGCGCCGTGGCCGCCTTGTCGCGGCCCATGGCGTCGCACGCCCGTTCGAGCGCGTCCCAGTGCTCGTCCTTCTTCATGCGCGAGAGGTAGCCGAGCACGGTCGCGAGGGCGTCGGTGCCGAGCTGTCCGAGGGCGGTGGCGGCGCCGATGCGGACCTTCTCGCTGTCCGAGGCCAGGTTCTCGGTGCACGTCCGGGCCCAGGCCTTCTCCGGCGGCGAGAGCTCGGCCGCCACCGCCGCCCTCGCTCCGACGAATAGCGCCAACACCCCGCACAGAACGCGTGCGATCCGTCGCATGGCAGCCCTCCCCTCCCGCCGGAGGCCGGCGAGCGTCAGGGAATCCTACCGCAACCGCGGAATCGGGGGGGGACGCCGGGCGCCGGCGCTCACTGGAAGCGCAGCGGCACGCTCGGCCAGACGTAGACGTAACCCCCGTACGCGACGATCGCGAACAGGGCGATCGAGAGGACCTCGACCACGAGCCCGGGGATGCGCCGCCCGAGGAGGGGCCACGTGAGGAGCCGAGAGACGACCCCGCCGATCGCGACCCAGACGTAGAGCCGGTAGTCGTCCCGCCACTTGAACACGTAGCGGCTGACGGCCCACAGGACGCCCGCGAGGACCACGCTCGACACGATCGCGGACAGGAGCACCCGCCCGAACCCGCGGGAGCGGCGCGGGGCGGACGGGGCGGCGTCGTCGGGCGGGGAGGAGTCCATCCGCGCCATGCTACGGGCGCCGTGGCCCGGGGACGACCCCCCGTCGGGCCTCATCGGCCCGAACGCCCCGGGAATCCCTCCCCCGCGGCCGCGAGCTCGCGCGCCACGCCGGCGCGGTCTCGGCGTCCCAGCTCGAGGCGTGGCTCGAGCCGCACCTGTGAGCGGGGTGCGGCG
>JAYTCP010000014.1:0-2694 GCA_043736435.1 Planctomycetia bacterium
GCCGCGCCGGCGCGGCGGTCGAGCGCCCAGGCCGCGTCGGCCACGCGGGTGGGCCGCACCCGGCGGGCGGCGCCGATCGCCAGGCCGGCCCCCGCCGCCCCCCCGATCGTCAAGAGGATCCGCGCGAGCGACGCGTCGATCGTCCCCGTCGCCCGCGCCCCGAGCACCCCCGCGGCGACCGCGAGCACGACGAAGGTGAGCGGCCTGAGCGCCGCCGCGAGGCGGGACCGGCGGGTGGCGCGGCGCGCGAGGTCCGTCGCGGCGAGCGCCCAGGCGGCGAGGGGATCGGGGCTCACTTGCCCATTGCGGCGTCCATGCCGCCCGGTGCGTTCGGGTCGGGCTCGCCCGTGTCCTGTACGTCGGACGGGATCGGGGCGATGGCGAGGGCTCCGTCGCCCTCGGGGACGATGGGCGTCTTCGATAGGACGAGGTCGAGGTAGAGCGGCTCGAAGCCCGTGCTCACGAACGGCTTGCCGTCCACGGGGCATCGCACGCGCCACGCGATCGACGTCTTGACCGCCGGGTCGGTGGCCTCCCACGACGTGCCGTCGGCGGCCCGGACGAAGGCGACCTCGCGTGAGGGGCCGCCCTCCTGGTCGAGGAGGAGGGTGGGGGCGGCGGGGAGGGGCGTCCATGCGCCCGCGCGCTCGATCGCGTGGATGCGGATCGTGCCGGTCTCCCGCACGCGCTCGGCGTCGAGGCGGGCCGCGCCGCGGTCGAGGACGATGACGACGGGCTTCGGGATGCGGGCGTAGTTGTAGCGGTAGTCGCCCGCGAGCACCGAGGGGAGCGCGATCTCGACGAGCGCCGGGAGCCGCTCGTACACCGCGACGACGAGGCCGCTCGCCTCGGCGGAGAGCATCTCGTCGCCCGTCTCGAAGTCCTCGGCCCGCCGGGAGCCGGTGAAGCGGAAGCAGTCCTCGGGGAGCACCCCGCCCGCCTTCGGGTCGACGATCCAGTCGGTGGCCCTCGCGAGATGCGTCTTGCCGCGGAGCGCGTAGCGGACGCCGACGTAGACGACGTCGCCGGTGGGGGCGACCCACTTGGGCTTCTCCGGGTCGGACGCGTCCATCCCCGTGCTCTCGCCCTGCTTGAAGCCGGCCGCCACGAGGGCCTTGTAGATCGCCGTCGGGAGCCCGCGGAGCCGGTCGGCGGAGAGGTTGCCGTCCACCTTCACGGGGCCCGTGACGTGGACGAGGGTCTCGTGGCTGTTCTCGGGCCACCGGGTCACGAAGTACTCGATCGGCATGTACGTCTTCGGCGACATGTTCAGGAACCCGCGGACCTCGACCAGGCCGGGCGCGACGCGGACGCCGAACATCTCCGCGTGCTTGCGGTAGTCGGCGAGCGCGGGCTCGGCGAGGGCGTCGCCCGGGGGCGCGAGGCCCCAGGTGCCGAGCGGCTGCCCTTCCTTCGCGAGCGCCTGCAGGACGGACCTCGTCGCCGCGTGGGACTGCTTCGACGACCGCTTGACGTCGTTGAGGTCGCCCATGATCTCGGTGTAGTAGTCGTAGAGGTCGTCGCCGAGCTTGCCGACCTTGCGGTTGAGGTCGGCGAGCGTGACCGGGCCCCCCTCCTCGCCGCCCCTGCCCGCCGGGCGGTCCGCGTCGGGGCGGTCCGCGGGGGTGGGCTTCGCCCGCGCCTCGAGCGCCGCGAGGCGGCGGTCGGTCGTGGCCTCGAGGGCGCCCAGCCGCGAGCGGATCAGCACCGCGCCCGCGAGCACGACGAGCAGGTTCGCGGTGGAGAGGGCCAGCATCCAGGGGGAGCGGTCGTTCATGGCGGGGATCCTAGCGCGCGACCCCCTGCGAGGAGTGGGAGAGGCGGGCCGCGGAGGCGTCCGCAGAGGGCGCGCCCCCGCCGCCAGGGAGAGCGGACGCCGCGCCCCTCCGGTTCAGGCCCTTGGCCGGCAAGGCACGTGACGGAACGCCGTCCGGGCGCCCACGACGGGTGTGGGAGGTGAAGGGCGAGCACGCGGAGCGCGTGCTCGAGGCCTCCCCTCGGTGCGGTCCGGCGCAGCGGGGCCCAGGAGGGGAACGGCGCCCTAGGGCCTCCTGCCCGCGGAGGAGTTCCGCGGGCTCCCGCGGGCGAGCGTCGACGGGCACGGGTGCCATGTGGGGTCGGCGCGCATGGGGGGAGGCGCTGCGGTGCGGGCGAGGCTCGTCCGGGGGGGCGGCGGGCGGGGGGGCGGACGGACTGTCGGAGGGGTCGAGTACGATACGAACAATAAGCGAACATGTCGCTGGAGACTCGTCATGACCCTCCCCGCTGCCGGCCTCCAGATCCCCGCTTTGCCTCCCATCGCGATGCCTCCCACAGCGATGCCTCCCAAAGCGCAGGCGACGGGCTCGGCACCCTCGGCCGAGGCCCCCGGCGGCACCGCCGATGCCCCTCCGGCGCCGGTCGACCTGACCTGCCTGGCCGATCCCGCCGAGATGCGCGCCGGCCTGGGCGGCGACGAAGTCCGCCGCCGACTCCTTCGTGCAGCGCGAGCGGAGGAGACGGCCCGGCGGGTCCTGGCCTTCTACTTGGTCGAGATGGACGCGCGGCGCCTCTACCAGGCGACGGGCCACGGCAGCACCGCGCACTACGCGGAGTCGCGCCTCGGCCTCGATCGGCGGCGCGTGGCCGAGCTGGTCCGCGTGGGAGCGAAGCTGCTCGAGCTTCGCGAGGTCGACCGCGCCCTGTGCGACGGGC
>JAYTCP010000015.1:0-6676 GCA_043736435.1 Planctomycetia bacterium
GGGCCTCGCGCAGGCCGCGAAGTTCCCGTGGTCCCGCACCGCCCGGCTCACGCTCGACGCCTACCGCGCGGCCATCGCGGGCGGCTGACGTCGAACCCCGGGACGGAGCGCCTCTGCGCGCACCCCCCCGCGCCCCCCCGGTCATCCCAATTCCGCTCACCCAAGCCGCCGACGCCGGTCGATAGGCACCCGAACCTCTTCCTTGGACTCGATGCGCCCGGGGGGACGCTCCGTGGCCCGACTCGACCGTACCCACCGCCTGCTCGAGCTGAAGCTCGTCTACTGGGGCCCCGCCTTCGGCGGGAAGACCACGACGCTGCGCGCGCTGCACGGAGCCTGCGCGCAGAGCGGGCGCGGCGAGCTGACCTCGATCGAGACGGAGCAGGAGCGCACCTACTTCTTCGACTACGCGCCCCTCGATCTCCCGCGCTTCCTGGGCTTCGCGCTCCGCCTCCACGCGTACACGGTCCCGGGGCAGGCGGCCTACGTGGAGACGCGGCGACGGATCCTGAACGGCTCCGACGTGGTGGTCTTCGTCGCCGACGCAAGTCCCTCCGCGCGGGAGGCCAACGTCGAGTCGTGGCGCCAGCTCGACGACGCCATGAGGGCCTACGAGCCGGGCGGCCGACCTTGGCCCGTGATCGTCACGGCGAACAAGCAGGACGTGGCCGGCGCGGCCCCGGCGGCCGACGTTCTGCGCACCCTCAGGGACGCGGTCCCGGCGCGGGCGGTGCTCGCCGTCCACGGGACGGTCGCACCGACGCGCGTAGGCGTCTTGGAGAGCTTCCGCGAGGCGCTGACGGCGGGGATCGAGCACGCGCTGGGGGCGTCGATCGCGAGCCATCCCGCGGAGGCCAAGCGCTTCCTCGACGAGCTCGCGCGGCACCTTTGCGGCACGCCCGGCGAGCCGGGCCCGGCCGCTCCCGCTTCGCGACGCACCGTGCGCGTCCCCGCCTCTCCGGTGGGCCCCGACGCGGCCTCGGTGACCGAAGCGCTTTCGACGCACGCGATGCTGGCCGCGCGCGACCACGAGGTCCGGGAGATGCACCAGCAGCGGGCCTTCGGCCGGCTCCTGATCGACCTCGGCCACCTGTGCCTCTCGGCGCAATCGGTCGACCCCATGGTGCGCGCGGTGATCGCGACGTTGGTGATGAACCTCGACGCCGCCGCCGCCTGGGTCGCCATCCCGGAGGCGGGGAGCGTCGCGAGCGTGTTCGACGCGCGCGGGCTCTGCGAGGAGGGTCCCGCCGTCGCCGCCGCGGTGGCGCCCCTCCTGGCCACGGCCGCGCCGGGGCGGGCCGTCGACGCGCTCCCCACGGCGTGCGGTCGCCTCCCGGGCGTGCCCGAAGGCGCCCCGGGCCTGTTCGTGCGTTTCGCGGGCGGAGCGGGGGGCGTCGGCTGGCTCCTGCTCCTCGGCCGCGCGAACGTTCCCCTCCAGCCGAGCACCGCGCCGGTCCTGGTCACCACGGGGGCGTTCCTCGAGCTGGCCTCGGCGCGCCTCGCAGCGCTCCAGCAGATGCGCAACGCGAACGTGGAGCTGGAGCGGCGCGTCGCGGAGCGCACGCGCGAGCTCCGGGAGGAGAAGGCGAAGCTCGAGGACCGCGTCCGCGAGCGCACGAGCCAGCTCGACGCGGCGAAGCGCGCCACGGTGGACGCGGAGCGGCGGCTGTTCGACCGGGAGCGGACCGAGGGCGTCCGGCGCCTGGCGGCCGGGCTCGCCCACGAGGTGAACAACCCCCTCGCCGCCATCCGGGCCAACCTGGACTTCCTCGACGAGAGCGTGGGTCGCCTGCGAGCCCTCGGGGGCGAGGCGGCCGTGGAGGCCGAGGACCTCGGCGCCGCCGTCGCCGACGCGCAGAGCGACGTCCTGCGCGTGTCGGCCAGCGTGCTCTCGCTCTTCGGGGATGCGGCCGCGTCGCGTCGCTCCGCGCACCGCACCCCGCTCGGGCCCGTCGTGCGCGACACCGTGAGCGCGTTCCGGCGGGCGATTCCGAGCGCCCCCGTGCCGCGCTTCGACGAGGAGGGGACGGTGCTCGTGGGGATCGCTCCCGCCGAGTGCGCCCGCTGGGTGTTCCGCGCGCTCACGCTCCTCGGGGAGGGCTCGCGGTCGGCCCTCGAGGTCGGGATCCACGCCAGCGCCGAGGGGCCCTGCGTCACCGTCGCGTCGCAGGAGCGGCCCGACGAGGAGCACTCGGGAGCGCTGTCGCGGCTCGCGGGCGAGGTGGAGATGTGCGGCGGCGCGCTCCGGATCGAGCCGTTCGGGACCGGCACGCGCGTGCGCCTGGGGCTGCCCCGCGCGCTCGGCGAGGGCGTCGCGCCGGCGGTCCCGCGGGAGGTGGCGTCGTGAAGCCCTCCGGCGGGACCCTGCTGCGGCACCCGAAGGACGTCGTGGTCGTCCTGCGCCTGCTCGTCCTCGCGGGCCTGGCGCTCCTCGGCCTCGGCGAGCCCCCGACCCACCGGTTCCTCTTCTGGTTCACCGTGATCGTCTATGGCACCACGAACCTGGGCTACCTCGTCTCCCGGCGGCACCTGTTCGCGACGGCCCGGACGCAGCTCTGGATCTTCCTGTTCGACGTCTGCGTGGTGAGCCTCCTCGTCGTCGCCCGCGGCACCCAGGTGCCCGAGTTCATCATGGCGTACTTCACCCTCGTGCTCATGGCCGCCGTGGCCCAGGGCCTCGGGACCGCGGTCTTCAACTCGATCTTCGTGTGCGCCCTGTACGCGGCCGTGACCCTGTGGGGCCGGCCGGTGAGCGTCATGCTGACCTTCCCCATCCTCTCCCAGTTCGCGTTCTTCGTGGTGATCGCGGTGTTCATGGGGCACGTCGCCAGCCTGTCCCGCGAGCGCGGCGAGGAGCGCAAGCGGGCCGAGGCCATCTCGGTCCGCCTCGAGGCGGCCGTCGCCGAGAAGACCCGGGACCTGCGCGCGTCGCTCGCCGAGCTCGAGACGACGCGCTCGCGCCTCGAGGCGAACGAGCGGCTGGCGGCCCTCGGCACCCTGTCGGCGGGCATCGCCCACGAGATCCGAAATCCCCTCGCCGCGATCATGTCCTCCATCGCGGAGTCGCCGTCGATCCTCGCCGAGGTCGAGGCGGAGCTGCCCGGGCCCGCCGGCCGCGCGGCCGTCGCCGAGCTGCGCTCCGCGATGGCCGACTGCCTCGCGGCCTGCCGGCAGCTCGCCCGGGTCGCCACGGACCTGACGACCGTCGCGCGCACCGGCCCGGCACAGCCCGGCCGCGTCGAGGCGCGGGACGCGCTCGACTGTGCCGCGCGGCTTCTGCGGCACCGCACCCGGGACGGGCTCGGCATCGACGTCGCCTGCGGGACCACCCGAGGCCTCCTCGCCGACGCCGGCCGCCTCCAGCAGGTGCTCCTCAACCTCGGGGCCAACGCCCTCGACGCGATGGAGGGGCGCGGCGGCACGCTCACGTTCGCCGCGGAGGACGGCCCCGACGGGCGCGTGCTCGTCGAGGTCGTCGACACCGGGGCCGGCATGCCGGCCGAGGTGCGCGAGCGCGCCTTCGAGGCGTTCTTCACGACGAAGGGACCGGGGAAAGGCACGGGCCTGGGCCTTCACCTGGTGCGCGAGATCGTCCGGGCCCACGACGCGAGCATCGAGTTCGACTCCGAGCCGGGCGTCGGCACGCGGTTCCACATCCTGTGGCCCGCGGCGCCGGAGGTCATGGATCGGGAAGGAGCGGAGCATGGACACGCAGCACACACGCATTCGGATCCTCCTCGTGGACGACGAGGAGACCATCCATCGGGCGCTCGTTCGGACGTTGCGGCGCGAGCCGTATGAGATCCTCCACGCGTACGACTCGGCGGAGGCCTCGACGATCCTCGAGGCGCATCCCGAGATCCGGGCCGTGGTCTGCGACCACTACATGCCGGGGCTCCCCGGGCTCGACTTCCTCCTCCACGTGCGCCGCAAGCGCCCGGACCTGATCGCCGTCCTGCTGACGGCCCAAGCCGACCTCGCGCTCGTGATCGCCGCGATCAACGAGGGCCATCTCCACCACTTCATCACGAAGCCGTGGGACGCGGACGAGCTGCGCCGCGTCCTCCGGATGCTGCTCGGCCTCGAGTCGGTGCCGGCCGACGACGTGCGGCGCCAGGTGGAGGCGGAGGAGGAGCGCATCCGCCGGCAGCTCGTCCCGATGCAGGACGCCGACGGCGCCTACCTCATCGGCCCCCCCGACGCGGAGTAGCCCGCCTCCCGTCAGTCGAACGGCTCGTCCACGACGCAGCGGTGGCGGGCGACCCAGCGCGAGAGGCCGGCGAGGAGCCCGCGCTCGAGGGCGGGATCGCCGAGGTCCGTGCCCGCGACGTAGCGGCGGAACCAGCGGAGCCGCTCCGTCCTCGAGACGGCCACCCGCGGGACCGTGGCGTGTAGCTGGGCCAGGTTGCGCAGGCGACGGGCGCGGGAGAGACGGCCGGGGAAACGCACCCGGTCGGTGTCCACGAGGTGGAAGAGGGTCCTTCGGCCCCGCTCCTCGACGAGCCAGTTGGGCGCCTTGAGGTCGCCGCACCAGATCCCCCGTCGGTGGAGGCGCGAGACCGCGTCGGCGAACGCGTCGAACCGCTCGGTGCGGACGGCGCGCGACCACTCCCGGGCGAGGGTGGCCTCGCGCACGCGCCGGTCGAGCCGGGGGAGCCGGGACAGGTCCTCGTACAGCGTGAAGCGGCGCCCGGCGCGGTGGACGTACGCGAGGGGCTTCGCCGCCCCCACCCCGCGGACCCGGAGACGGTGCGCGTTCTCGTATCCCGCGCGCGCGCGCCGGGGGAGCGCGAGCTCAAGGCGGCGGCGCAGCGTGGGCGCGAGGGCCTCCTTCACCACGATCGTGCCGTCGTGCGTGACCCGGTGCTTCTCCCCGTCCTTGAGCACCTCCCTCGTGCGGGCGCCGAGCGCGCGATCGTGGTGCCCGAGCGCGCGATCGAGCGCCTCGATCGGAAGGTCGAGCCGGCGCCACCCCGTGCCCGCCCCCACGTCGCGGGTGAACTCGAGGCCCTCCTCGACGCACCGGCGCGAACGCGACCGCAGCCGACGCCGTTCGCGCCAGGCCAGGTGCCGCCCGAGGCGGGTCCACGCGGAGAGGAGCTCCGCGGGGGACGCGTCGGGGCCGAGATAGGCGCGGAGCGACCGCAGGCGGCCGCCGGGTCCCACGGTCGCCGCGAGCGAGTGGAGCCACTGGGCCAGGCCCGCCGCGCGACGACGGCCTCCCAGGGCGCGCCCGACGCGCACCTTGTGGAGGTCCACCACGTCGATCGTGCAGACGTCGCCCGGCCCGTGGCCCACCAGGACGTTCCCGCTATGGAGGTCGCGGTGGTCGCCCCCGCGATCGTGCATCGCGCGGATCACGCGGGCCGCCCGCTCGAGGAGGATGCGGGCCTTCGCGGCGGGCTGGGCCTCCCACGCGGGCTCGAAGGTGACGCGGCCCGGGAGGAACCGTGCCGCGCTGGCCGCCAGCGCGAGGAGCGGGCCCTTGCGGCGCTCGACCAGGAGCACGGGCTCCGGCGTGGGCAGTCCGGCGCCGAAGAGGAAGCGGCCGGCCGCCCACTCCGCCGCGGCGCGACTGCGACGCACGGCACCGCGGAGCGTGTCGGCCGCGCCGTGCGGCCGATGGACCTTCAGGACGAGCGCGCCGAGCCCGGGGACGTCCACGCGAGCGGTCGCGCGGTAGAGGTTGCGGCCGATCTCGGCCCCGCGCGCGGCGCAGCCGACGGGGTCGTCGAGCACGTGGAGCCGGACCGCCCCCTCCGCGGCGGCGAGGGTCGCCACCCGGGCCCCGGCCTCGCGGAACGACACGACGTCACCCACGGGACGGGATCCCGGGGCCGGGAGCGGGGGAGGCCTCCCCGCCCCCGACGCCCCCCGCCCCCTCCCGCCCGGCCCGGTGGAGCTCCCACGTCTTCGCGTACTTCAGGAAGACGTAGACCGAGGACAGCACCGCGAGGACGAAGCCCGCGCGACCGTCGAGGAACCCGCGCTCTAGGACGTACTGGCGGAAGAACTTCCACGGCGGGCGCAGGAGCATGGGCAGCCAGCCGGCTCCGCGTCCACGCTCGAGGTTCTCGCGGGCCGCGAGCGACGTGTAGCGGTCCATCCGCAGCACGTGCTCGGAGACGGACCGGTAGGCGAGGTGGGAGAGCTGCCCCGCGTCGACGCGCTCGACGGCCCCGTCGGCGACCAGGTGCTCGTGCAGGTGGAGGCCCTCCCAGCGCGCGCGACCGCGGTGGAAGAGGCGCAGGTGCCGCTCGGGCCACCAGCCGCCGTGGTCGATCCAGCGCCCGAGGCAGTACGTGTGGACGCGCACCTCGTAGCCCGCGGCCGTGGGCTCCGGCCCCGCGCGCAGCGCCTCGAGGGCGGCGCGCAGGGCCTCGTCCACGCGCTCGTCGGCGTCGACGGACAGGATCCAGTCGTGCTCCGCCAGCGCGGCGGCGCGGTTGCGCTGGGCGACGTAGCCGGGCCAGTCGGTCGCGACCACGCGGGCGCCCGCGGCCCGCGCGAGATCGGGGGTGCCGTCCGTGCTCCCCGAGTCGAGGACGAGCACCTCGTCGCACCAGGCGACGCTGCGCAGGCAGGCCTCGATGTCGTCCCGTTCGTCGCGGGCGAGGATGGCGGCCGTGATCCTCACGGGGCCTCCGGGACCGGCGCCGCGGGCCGGCGCGGCGCC
>JAYTCP010000016.1:0-3784 GCA_043736435.1 Planctomycetia bacterium
CCGCCTCGTCGCCGAGGTCTCGGCCCACGGCCTCGTCGACCCGCCCGCGTCCTTCGTCTGCCACGCGGTGCTCGTCGCCCCCGACGGCGCGGTCATCGCCCGCGCGGAGGCGCGCGTCGAGGGTGTCGTCCGCGGGCCGCCGCGCGGGGCGAACGGGTTCGGCTACGACCCCGTCTTCCAGTACACCGGGCCCCTCCACCCGCCGCCCGGCGTGCGCTTCGCCGACCTGACCCCGGCCCAGAAGGACGCCATCAGCCATCGCGGGCAGGCGTTCCGGGCCCTGGCGGCGGCCGTTTGCGACCCGACCTCCCGGGAGGGGCGGCAGGTCCCCGAGACACCCCCGTACAATCCGACCCGCCCATGACCCGCGGTCCCATTCGCCATCTCCGCAACTTCTCGATCATCGCCCACATCGACCACGGCAAGTCCACCCTGGCCGACCGCATCCTCGAGGTCACCGGCCTCGTCCGCAAGGGCGACCACGACGACCAGATGCTCGACGACATGCCCCTCGAGCGGGAGCGCGGGATCACGATCAAGGCCCGGGCGGTCTGCCTGTCCTACAAGAAGGACGGCGTCGACTACACGCTGAACCTGATCGACACCCCCGGTCACGTCGACTTCACCTACGAGGTCTCCCGGTCCCTCGCCGCCTGCGAGGGCGCCATCCTCCTGGTCGACGCCACCCAGGGGGTCGAGGCCCAGACCGTCGCGAACGCCTACCTCGCGGTCGAGGCCGGCCTCGACATCGTCCCCGTCCTCAACAAGGTGGACGTCGCGACCGCCGACACCCAGCGCGCCCTCGACGAGATGCACTCGGTCCTCGGGATCGAGCCCGAGACGGTCCTCTGGGCCTCGGGCAAGACCGGCCTCGGCGTCCGCGAGGTGATCGACGCCGTCATCGACCGGGTCCGGCCGCCCGAGGGCGACCCCGACGCCCCCACGAAGGCGCTCCTCTTCGACGCCGTCCACGACACCTACCGCGGCGTCATCATCTACGTGCGCCTCATCGACGGCTCCATCCACCCGAAGATGAAGATCCGCCTCGTCGGCGCCAAGACCGACTACGAGGTGATCGAGGTCGGCGTGCTCCGCCCGAGCCACGAGCCGGGCACGGTCCTGCGCGCGGGCGAGTCGGGCTACGTCGTCGCCAACATCAAGGGCCTCAACGAGGTCCGCATCGGCGACACGGTGGTCGAGGCGCTCAAGAACGTGACGGTGCAGCCGCTGCCGGGCTACCGCGAGCCGAAGCCGATGGTCTACTGCGGCCTCTACCCGACCTACCCGAAGGACTACGAGACGCTCCGCAAGGCGCTGGACACCCTCGCGCTCAACGACGCCTCCTTCACGTACCTGCCCGAGACCTCCGAGGCGCTCGGCTTCGGCTTCCGCTGCGGCTTCCTCGGCCTCCTCCACATGGAGGTGGTCCAGGAGCGCCTCGAGCAGGACAGCGACCTCGACCTGGTCCAGACGGCGCCCAACGTCACCTACGAGATCAAGCGCACCGACGGCACGATCAAGCGCATCGAGAAGCCCTCCGACATCCCCGAGTCGACGTTCATCGAGGAGTTCCGCGAGCCCATCGCCCGCTGCAACATGATCCTGCCCGCCGAGTACATCGGCGCGATGATGCAGATCTGCACGGACAAGCGCGGGACCTACGTCCGCACCGACTACCTCTCGCCGACGCGCGTCATGCTCGTCTACGACGTCCCGCTCGCCGAGATCGTCTTCGACTTCTACGACAAGCTGAAGTCGGCCACGCGCGGCTATGGCACCCTCGACTACGAGGTCACGACCTACGTCCACGCCGACCTCGTCCGCATGCGCATCCTCGTCAACGGCGAGGAGGTCGACGCCCTCTCCATGGTCTGCCACGCCGACGCCGCCGAGCGCCGGGGTCGCGTCCTCCTCAAGCGGCTGCGCAAGGCGATCCACCGCCACCTGTTCCCCGTCCCGCTCCAGGCCGCCATCGGCGGCAAGGTCATCGCCCGCGAGACGATCGCGCCCATGCGCAAGGACGTGCTCGCCAAGTGCTACGGCGGCGACATCACCCGCAAGCGCAAGCTCCTCGAGAAGCAGAAGAAGGGCAAGAAGCGGATGAAGCAGGTGGGCAGCGTCGAGATCCCCCAGGAGGCCTTCCTCTCGGTGCTCTCGAGCGAAGAGCCCGAGGAGGCGGACGATTGAGCCGATCGGCCGACGGGAATCCCGGGGATGGTCAGGGGCTTTCGGGCCGACGAGGCCCGACCGGGGGCGCATCGGACGGGGCCCCGTGGACGGCTGATCATCCGGTCGCAGACGCACCGCCGCGCAGCGCGCGAGGCCCCTTCGAGATGGAGGCTCCCACCTCCTCCCTCCCGCCCCCCGCCCCCGCCGCCCCCTCCCTCCCGAGCCCGGCCGCCGACGCACCGATCCCCCACCGTCGCGCCGAGTCCGAGCCCGTCCCGCGCGGCGGCGACGACCGCCGCACGGTGCTGGGCGCGATCCGCGACAACGTCGAGGCGTTCGCGTTCGCGATTGTCCTGGCGCTGCTCCTGCGACACTTCTGCCTCGAGGTCTTCAAGATCCCGACGCCGTCCATGGAGCCGACTCTCTACGGGGAGAGCTCGGGGGCGCACCCGGGCACCGACGGCGACCGCATCCTGGTCGACAAGTTCGCGTATCTCCTGTCCGACCCCGCGCGGTGGGACGTGCTCGTCTTCCACTACCCGCTCGACTGGAGCCGGCACTTCATCAAGCGCTGCGTGGGCCTGCCCGGCGAGCGCCTGCGCATCGTGCGCGGCGACCCGTGGGTCGCGCCCGCGAGCTCCGTGCGCGAGGGGCAGGACCCGGTGCTCCACCCCGCCCGGAAGCCGCGGAGCGTCCGCGAGCAACTCTACGTGCCGGTGTGGCCGCCGAAGGGCGCCATGGCGACCGAGCGCGTGAGCGACGCGTGGCGCGACATGTCGGGGCCGGGCGTCGCCCCGTTCGCGCCGCCCGTCTCGGCGACCGAGTTCCGCTGGCCCGGCGGCCGCGAGACGACCGCCGTCGAGGCGCCCTGGGCGGAGCTGCGCTTCTGGCCCGGCACTCCCATCCGGGACTCGTGGCGCGCCGACACCGACCCGCGCGGGCTCGCCTCCGACGGCCTGCCCGTCCCCGACGTGCGCCTCCGCGCGACCGTCGTCGCCGATGGCCCGGCCGAGGTCGAGCTCTCCTGGGCCCCGGGAGACGGACGGCGCCACGTCCTGCGCGTGGCATCCAAGGGCCGCGAGCCCTCGGCCGCGCGCACGAAGACGAAGACGCAGACCCTCGATGCGGTCCTCGCGCCGAAGGTCCCGATGCGCCTCGAGCTCGAGAGCGTGGACGGCGACCTGCGCGCGTGGATCGACGGCAAGGAGGCCTCGATCCTCGCCGACGAGATCCCGATGGCCGAGGCCGAGCGGATCGAGGACCCGGTCTCGACCTTCGAGACGCAGGAGCTCGCGATCCGCATGCGCGGGGCCGCCGTGACGATCCGCGACCTCCGCGTGGACCACGACCTCTACTACACGAACCACCGGACCGACTCGGGCTTCGTGCCGATGGCGGGCGAGACGCTGGTCATCCCCGACGACGGCTACTTCATGCTCGGGGACAACACCCGGCGGTCGAGCGACAGCCGTCGCTGGACGGCCGCCGGCCGCAAGCTCAGGGACGGGACCGAGATCTGGTGGGAGTGGTCCACGATGCCGAAGTGGATCACGAAGGACGGCACGACCTGGAACGAGGTGGTCGACGTCGAGGGCGTCACGCGGCGCTGGCTCGA
>JAYTCP010000017.1:0-3904 GCA_043736435.1 Planctomycetia bacterium
TCGTCGTTCCCGCCACCCACACCGGTGCCGCGGCTGCGGCCAACGGCGTCGATTTCATCGATAAAAATGATGCACGGTGATGCCTTGCGCGCCTGTTCAAACAGATCACGCACGCGGCTGGCGCCCACGCCGACAAACATCTCGACAAATTCGCTGCCGGAAATGCTGAAGAATGGCACGCCGGCCTCGCCCGCGATCGCCTTTGCGAGGAGCGTCTTGCCGCAGCCCGGGGGGCCGACGAGCAGGACGCCGCGGGGGATGCGCGCGCCGATCTTGGTGAAGCGACCCGGGTTCTTGAGGAACTCGACGATCTCGGAGACCTCGGCCTTGGCCTCCTCGACCCCGGCGACGTCGTCGAAGGAGGTCGCGACCTTCTCCTTGATGTAGACGCGGGCGCGGGAGCGGCCGAAGTTGAGCACGCCCCCGGGGCCCCCGCCGGACCGCGCGTTGCGCATCAGGACGAACCAGAACACGAGCCCGATGAGGAGCCACGGGAGCAGGGGGATCAGGACCTGGGCGACGCCGGTAGCCTCGGGCTCCTCGGTGACGTTGCGCGCGCCGAGGATCTTCACCCACTCGCCCTTCATCCCCGCGTCGAGGCTGTTGGCCTCCTTCGTCCCCGTGTACTTGACGACGAACGTGCGGTAGGCCCGGTACTCGGCCACGTACTCGCCCCGGACCTGAGTCCCGCCGAGGATCGTCAGCCGCTCGACGATGCGTCCACCCTTCCGGCCCGCCTCCCCCGTGTCCCCGGGGACGTTGGCATCGACCGGCGGGTTGACGATCTGCTCGTTCAGCTGCCAGAGCGTCAGCTCCACCTCTCCGCCACCACGGACGTTGAAGAGGAGGAGCCCCATCACCAGGAGCCCGAGGATGAGCAGCATCATCGGGACGTTGCGCCGGGGGCGGGCGGTGCGGGTTGCGTCCGTTCGGGACTCGGTGGTTCGCGGCTCGTCCATCCTCGGAGTGTACCCGTGCCCCCCGGGGAGGGCCCCCCGCGCCCCCGTGAGAACCGGTCACGTCCGCCGGGCCCCCGGCGCGCCCCGGCGCCGACGCTATCTCACACGAGCCGGGAGCGCGTCGGGGGCGGGTACGCGGTCGGGGGCCCCGATCGGGCGCTCGAACCCCGCGACCACGGCCTCCGCCAGGCTCTGCATCACCGTGTCGGTCGCCGAGCCGTCGAGGCTTTCGCCGAAGTAGGTCTCGGCGAACTCCTGGCTCTCGGTGCTCGACACCAGGGCGATCACCCGTCCCGAGACCCTGTCCACGAGCTTCGCGTCCACCACGAGCTTGAACCGCTTCGAGATCGGGGTTGCGTCCCGGTCCTCCGCGAGCGTGCGGACCTCCGCGCTGCGGATCGTCCCCGTCAGAAGCGCGTCCGCCGAGCCGGGCGAGGCGATGCGCCAGGTCGTCCGGGCGCGTACCTCCTCGGCCAAGGCGCGTGTCAGGCGGAACTCGAGGTCGCGTCGGTACGTGTCGTTCTCGAACTGGAGCACGGCCACCGTGCGGACGCCGGGAACGTCGGTGAGCCTCCGGGTCGAGTAGCCGCAGCCCGTCGCGGGCAGGAGCGCCACGAGCGCGAGGGCCGCGAGGGCCGCGAGGGCAGTCCGCCCTAGATGGGAGGGCATGGGGGCGTCAGCGCGACGACGGGCCGGTGCCGCCCGCGCCCGGGATGTGACGCGGCGGGGGCAGAGGGCCCGGCGTCGGGGTCGGATCGGACGGTGGCGCGGGGGGCGGAGCCGGGGCGGTGGGTGTCGGGGGCGGCGGGGGCCCAGTCCGCGGGGGAGCCGTCGGCGGGGGAGCCGTCGGTGGGAGCACCGACGGGGGCAAGACCGGACTCGGAGGGGGAGGCGGGGCCACCGTGGCGGGCGGGACGACGGCCGGCGCCAACGCGGGTCTCGGGGACGCGCCGGCCGGCATGCCGGAGCACCACGTACGCCCCTCGGCCGCGTTCGTCGCGAACCGCTGGTACGTCGCGGCGGCGTTGGCCTGGCCGCGGCTGGCGCACCACCCCGCGATCGAGCGGTCCTTGTCGGCCAGCCTCTGGCGGCATTCGGCGACCTTGCGCTCGGCGTAGACGACCTCGTTCGCGTACTCGGCACGGCGTCCCGGGTCGGCCGCGATCCGGTCGAGGAAGGCCTGGTACTGCTCGAGCGCCGCCTCCACGACCGAACGCACGGGGCGGGAGGCGGAGCTCTGGGGGGTGACGGGGGTCCGCGGATCGATGTCGATGTAGCCGGCGTGGTAGGCGGAGCCCTGGTCGCGGGCGAGGTAGGCGTCCGCCAGCTTCAGTCGCGCGCGGAAGCTCCACTCGCTGTCGGGGTAGCGCAGGAGGATGTTGCGGTACTGGAGCGCCGCCGTCTCGTAGTCCATCTCGTCGACGTACTGGTCGCCCAGGGCGAGGAGCGCGTCGTCGGCGTAGGCGCCTTCCGGCACGCGCTCCACGATGGCCTTCAGGCCGTCGTAGCCGCGCTGGCGGGAGCGGAAGATCCCGCTGATGCCCCGCGCCCCCGCGAACACCTGGATCGAGGACTCGTAGAGCATGCGCTCCACCTCGGCCAGGTGCGGGTTCACGGGGTTCGTCTTCAGGTAGGCCTCGAGCACCCCGATCGTGTCGTTCCACTCCCGGGCGCGGAAGTAGCCGTCGGCCGCGAGCCACTGCGCCTCCTCCGCGTGGGGGGACGTCTTGTGCTTCTCCGCCAGCTCCTTGAAGTCGTCGGCGGCGTCCTCGGGATCGGTCGCCTGCTTCCGGAGCGCCGCGGCCCAGAGGTCGTCCGCGCGCTTCTGCTCCTCGGCGCGCTTCTCGGCGGCCGTCTTCTCGCGATCCGCCCGGGCGATCGCCTCGCTCTCCGCCATCCGCTCGAGGCTCGGGGAGTCGGGGCGCCCGCCCCCGCGCGTGCCGCCCGAGACCGCGTTCGGCATCTCGAGGGGGACGCGTGAGCTGGCCCCGGTCCCGCTGCAGGCGCCGGCCGCCAAGGGGATCGACGCGAGGACGAGGGGGAGCAGGAGCGCGGAGGGACGGGACCTCATGCGGGCACGATACCGACCGGGGAGGGCGCGACAAGGACGGTCCCCGTGTAGGCTCGGTCGCGATGAGCTCCCCCCGGGGTCTTCGTTCCGACGCGATCGTGCTGCGCGTGATCGCCTTCGCCGAGACGAGCCAGATCGTGCACCTCGCCACCCCGCACCACGGGATCGTCTCCGGCATCGCGAAGGGCGCCCACGACCCGAAGGGCTCCTTCCAGGGCGGGCTCTCGCTGGGGCTCCTCGGCGAGGTCGAGTGGGTGAATCGCCCCCGGACGGATCTGGCGCTCCTCCGGTCCTTCCGGGTGAAGGACGGGCTCCGGGGGCTTCGGGAGGACCTCGACCGGATCGCCGCGGCGACCTACGTGCTCGGCCTCCTGCGCGACCTCGAGCGGCCCGCCCTGCCGGCGCCGGCCCTCTTCCTGGCCGGCGTCACCGCCCTCAAGGCGATCTCGACGTCCGCGCCGGCCCAGGCCCCGCTGTGGGTCGCCGTGTTCGAGGCGCGCGCGCTCGCCGCCTGCGGGCACCGTCCCGAGCTCGCGCGCTGCGTCGTGTGCGGGGCGGACGCGGCGAGCGACCTCGTCTTCGCCCCCGCGTCGGGTGGGCTCGCCCACCGTCGGTGCGCGACCGTCGGTCCCGTGCGGCCCCTGGGGTCCGCCGCGCTGGCGGCGCTCCGCCGCCTGTACACGGTGCGCCTGCCCGAGCTGGTCGCCGAGCCCCCGACCCTCGCCGACCAGCGCGCGGTGCGCGCCGTCCACGACCTCTTCCTGCCGTACGTGCTCGAGCGCGAGCCCGCGGGCCTCCGCACGCTGCCGCGGCCCTGACCCGCGGAGCCCGCCCGGCGCCGTCGCGTCAACGGGCGTGGCGGCGCGGGCGCGCG
>JAYTCP010000018.1:0-4283 GCA_043736435.1 Planctomycetia bacterium
CGCGGTGCAACCCGGTCCGGGGTCGCGTGGGGAGTACCATCCCCCCGTGAGCCGCTGGTTCCACTACTACACCGAGGTCCTCGTCCGGGTCGTACCGGATAGCGACTACGCGCTCGCGATCGAGCAGCTGGCCGAGGCGCTGCCGCTCGAGGTGGCGGCGGTGGACCGCACCGGCCGCGTCATCGTGTGGTACCGGGCGCTCGCGACCGTGGCGACGCCCCGCGAGGCGGCGCTGGGGCGACCCCTGCTCGAGGCCCTCCCGGGCCTCCTCACCGATCGCAACCTCGACTGGCGCCGCGCCCTCGAGGGGGTCTTGTCCGGCGGCCCCTCGCTCGAGCTGCCGCGGCACCCCCTCGGGGACCGGGTCGTGCGCGTCACGCTCGCGGCGCTCCAGGGCGCGGAGGAGGGCTCGCCTCCCCTCGGCGCGGTGCTCGTGCTCGACGACATCACCGAGCGCGTGCGTCAGGAGGAGCGCCGCGTGCTCCGGGTGCGCAGCGACGCGGTCGAGGCCCTCGGCGCGGGCATCGCCCACGAGGTGCGCAATCCCCTGAACGCGCTCTCGCTCAACCTCCAGCTCCTCCGCGAGCGGCTCGAGGACCCCGCGGCCGACCGCGCCGACCTGGTCGCGAAGGCCGACACGATGATCGCGGAGATGCGGCGGATGGACGACCTCGTGACCCACCTGCTCGAGGTGAGCCGGGGAGGGCCTCCCGACCGCGAGCCGCTGCGCCTCGGACCCCTCGTGGCCCGGGTGGTCGATCGGCTCGACGCGACGGCGTCGCGGGCGGGCGTGGCGCTCACCCACGTGGACGGCTCCCGCCGGACCCTCTACGTCGACCCCGTGCGCCTCGACCGGGCGCTGCACAACCTGGTGAGGAACGCGATCGAGGCCGCGCCCCGAGGGGGCCAAGTGGTCGTCACCACCCGCGACGATCCCCACAGCACGGTGGTGGTCGTGGACGACGACGGCCCCGGGATCCCCCCCGAGGACCGGCCCCGCATCTTCGAGCTCTTCTTCACCCGCAAGCGTGGCGGCACGGGGCTCGGTCTCCCGCTCGCCCGGCGGGCGATCCACGACCACGGGGGCGAGCTCGAGGTCCTCGACCGGCCGGGCGGGGGCGCGCGTTTCGTCGTCCACCTGCCGCTGTCGGAGGGGCCGCTGTCGGCGGAGGACGGCGAGCCCGGCGGCGCCGGGGCGGAGACGGTCTGACCATGGCGCGCCTCCTCATCGTCGAGGACGAGACGAACGCACGCAACGCGCTGGGCGAGGTGTTCCGCGCGCGCCATCAGGTGCGCCTCGCCGAGGACTTCGAGAGCGCCCTCGAGGCGCTGCGCAACGAGCCGTTCGATCTCGTGCTGACCGACGTCGTCCTCCCGGGCGGGAAGGACGGGATGGACCTCCTTCCCGAGGTCCGCCGCCTCCATCCGCATGCACCCGTCGTCGTCATGACCGCGTACGGCACGATCGAGAAGGCCAAGCGGGCCATGCGCGACGGCGCCTACGACTTCCTCGAGAAGCCCCTCGACCTGCCCCGCCTGCGCGCGATCGTGGACTCGGCCTTGCGGGCGCGCGAGGACGTCGCCGAGAACGCCGGGCTGCGCGACCGCCTGTCGCGCGAGGGCGTGTGGAAGAAGGGCTTCGTCGGCGAGTCGCCGTCGGTGCAGGAGGTGTTCCGCACGGTCGCGAAGGTGGCGCCGACGAACGCGACGGTGCTCCTCGTCGGCGAGTCGGGCACGGGCAAGGAGCTCGTGGCGGCGGCGCTCCACGAGGTGAGCGCGCGGAGCAAGGGCCCCTTCGTCGGGGTGAACTGCGCGGCCCTTCCCGAGGGATTGCTCGAGAGCGAGCTCTTCGGGCACGTCCGCGGCTCGTTCACGGGCGCGACGGGCGACCGCGAAGGACGCTTCCAGGCGGCCGACCGCGGCACCCTGTTCCTCGACGAGGTGGGGGACATCCCGCTCCACACCCAGGTGAAGCTCCTGCGCGTGCTCCAGAACCGCGAGATCGAGCGCGTGGGCGACAACCGCCCGATCCGCGTCGACGTGCGCCTGATCGCCGCCACGAACGCCGACCTCGAAGGCCTCGTCCGGAAGGGCCGCTTCCGCGAGGACCTCTACTTCCGCCTGAAGGTGGTGACGATCCGCATGCCGCCGCTGCGCGAGCGTCGGAGCGACGTCCGCCTCCTGGCCGAGCACTTCCGGCGCGTGTACTCGGAACGCCACGGACGCACGACGACGGGCTTCACCCAGGAGGCCCTCCGCGTGCTCGGCGCCTACGACTACCCGGGCAACGTGCGCGAGCTCGAGAACCTCGTCGAGGCCGCCGTCGTGCTCACGGACGAGCCCCAGATCGGCGTCGCCGTCCTCCCCGCGGAGATGGGAGGCAAGCAGCGCATCGAGGACCTGCCCGACCAGGACGTGATCCGCATCCCGGTGGGCACGCCCCTTCCCGAGGCGGAGAAGGTCGTGATCCTCGACACGCTCGAGCGGACGGGCGGCAACAAGACCGCCGCCGCCCGGATCCTCAAGATCGGCCTCCGCACGCTCTACCGGAAGCTCGAGGAGTACGGCGGCGCGCCGCCGGTCGACGACCCGCCCGTTCCCTGAGAGAGTGTGAGTTTTTCGCCACCGGCAGCGTGCGGGCTGCTCGTCGAGTCCCGTGCCGCGCGGCTGCTCGCCCCCTCATGTCCGATCGGAAGGGTGTCATCGTTGGACACGATTGGCTCGCAGCCGCAGGTCGTTCCCTGTCCATTGGTTACGTGGTTGATCCTTGCGCGGGACTTTACGATCGAGCCCGATGGGTCGGGGGCGCATCCACCTCGCGTCGGGCTCGAGCGCGGCGCGTTCGACGATTTCTTCACACGCTCCGAGGCCCGCGCCGCGGCCGGGCCCCCGCGCCCCCGTCCTTCCTTCGCCTCGGCCGGTCCCTTCGGCGACCCTTGAGGACCGTCCTGGAACCCCCCATGCGTCGACCCGCCTCGCTCCTCGCCCTCGCCGTCCTCGCCCTCGCCTTCGGCGGGGGGGCGGCCCTCGTCACGCGCGTCCTCCCGGCCGTGGCCGAGCCCTCGGCGTCCGGCCCGCAGGACCTGTCGGCCGTCGTCGAACGGGCGGAGGCCGGCGTCGTCCACATCCACAACTACCTCACGCGCACGCGCGACGTGCCCGAGCCCGGCGAGAGCGGGCCGCTCAACGACAACGTGGGGAGCGGCTTCGTCTACGGGTCCGACGGCTGGATCGTCACGAACCGCCACGTGACCGAGGGCGCGCGGGAGATCCTCGTCAGCGTGAAGGGGCGCGGCTGGTTCCGCGCGTCGCTGCGCGGCTCCGACCCCATCGTCGACGTCTCCCTGCTCAAGATCGAGGCGACCGGCCTCACGCCCCTCGCCCTCGGCGCGCCGCGCTCGCTCCGGCTCGGGCAGTGGGTGATCGCCGCGGGCAGCCCGTACCGCCTGCCGCGCTCCTTCTCCGTCGGCATCGTGAGCGGTCTCGAGCGCTCCGACGTCGTGAACCCGGGCGGCTACGAGGACTACATCCAGACCGACGCGGCGATCAACCTCGGGAGCAGCGGCGGGCCGCTCCTCGACGCGACGGGGCGCGTCATCGGGCTGAACACGGCGATCCTCTCGCGCAGCGGAGGCAACCAGGGCATCGCGTTCGCGGTGCCGATCGACGTCGTCGCCATGGTCGTCGAGCAACTCAAGGCGAAGGGCACGGTCGTGCGCCCGACGCTGGGCGCCGTCGTGCGAGCGGCGTCGCCGCTCGAGTCGCTGCGCCTGCCGGGCGGCGGAGGTCTCATCGTGACGCGGTTCGGCGACGAGTCGCCGGCGCGGCGCGCCGGCCTGCGGGAAGGCGACGTCATCCTGGGCGTCGACGGCGTCCCGACGCCGTCCCGGGGCATCCTCCTGCGCACGATCTGGGCCCGCTCCGCGGGACGGAGCGTCACGCTCGACGTCTTGCGCGGCGCGGAGCGCCTCGCGCTCCCGGTCGTCCTCATCGAGCGCTGAGCGCGTGAGCAAGAATCGGCGCGCGGCTTCTGCCGGCGCCCATCAGGCGCCGAGGAGGGGGAGGCCGCGCGGCGTCGCTCGACCGGGGCGCACGCCGACGCAGGACCGCTCCCGAGAGGGCGCCTCCCGGGAGACAGCCCGATCCCAGGAGCCAGGGACCTTCCGGGCCACAGCGGCACCGACGCAGCGCAGGGCTTTGCGTGCGGGCAGGGGAGCAGCGCTACGGGTAGGGGAGCAGCGCTACGGGTAGGGGAGCAGCGCTACGGGTAGGGGAGCAGCGCT
>JAYTCP010000019.1:0-6374 GCA_043736435.1 Planctomycetia bacterium
TCGAACGACTCCACCACCACCTTGGGGCTGCCCGGGCCGGCGGTCTCGACCTCGCGCGCGACCTGGGCGCCGAGCAGCCAGGGCGCCTTGCGGATCGGCGCGTCGACGCCCTTCATCCAGCGGACCATGCCGTTGTGGATGTCGTAGCAGCGGATGAAGTTGTCGTCGGAGCCGATGAAGGCGAGGTCCTTCGTCAGCGTCGGCGAGCACACGTTCGCGCCGAGCGTCTGGGCCTCCCAGAGGATGGTGGCCGCGCGCGCGGAGGCCGACTCGGCCTTGATCGCCGTGACCGACTTGTCCTCCGAGACGACGATCACGCTCTCGCCCTGGGGGTCGACGGTCGGGGTGCCGGTGATGCGGCCGGAGGTGCGGAAGCCCCAGCCGATGCTGCCCTCGAGCAGGTCGATGCTCTCCATCGTCTTGTTGTCGACGGGCGAGCCGTACGAGCCGACGAACGCGGTGGTCGCCGACGCGGAGATGCCCGACGAGGCGGCGAACGGCAGACGGATCGGAGACCGTTCGGCCTCGGCGCCGCTGCGGCGGGAGAACGCCTGGACCCACGAGGCGCCCTGCGTGTCCTTCTCGACGAAGACGTAGTGCAGGGGGCCCTCGGCCGGCGGGGCCGCGAGGGGGTACCTGAGGGTCGAGATCCAGCGGGGCGTCAGGTCGCGGCGTGAGAGGCAGAACAGCCTGCCGGTCGCGTCGACGACGATGAGGTCTTCCCTCATCAGGTAGATCGCGGTCAGGGCGGTCGGGCGGGAGGCGCCCAGGTCGGCCCGGAGCACGTCCGGGTTCCAGGGCAGACCCTCGAGGACCTGCTCGGCCCGATCGGCCATCGGGTTCACGCGCAGGGCCGCGCCGAGGGCGACGGGACCGTCGGCGCCGGGCGAGGCCTGGGTGAAGCGGGCGGAGAGCCCGCCGCACAGCGCGGCAAGCACGGCGGACGCGGCCAGGACGTAGGTCCGTCGAGACGTCATCGATCACCTCGCGGGTCGGGGGAGCAGGCAACGACCGTCGGATCGGGCGGGGGCCCCTCGCGGGCCTCGAGCCGAACGACACGACGGATCCGACGGGGGCGCGGCGGAACCCTGCCCGGGGACAGCAACGGCGCCGTACGGAATCCGGCCGTTTATAGGAACGTGCCTCCCCCGTGTCAAGACTTCGGGATTCGAGGCGCGGGCACGGCAACCCGAGCGGCGGACGGGACTTCGGATCATGGGGGCGCCGGGGGTCGCCCGTTGCGGGCCCACGCCCTCGGTCGTAGGATCCCCCTGCGCCGCCCCATGGACTCGCTCCCCCTCGCCTCCAGAGTCGCACCCTTGCCGCCCCGGACGCCCGACACGCCCCTCGAACGGCTCCGGGAGAATCTCTGCGGGCTGGCGTCCCGGATCGAGGCCGCCAGGCTCCGGGGAAGCCACGCGGTGCCCGCCGTCACCCTCGTCGTCGTGACCAAGTCCGTCCCCCGGGGGGCCCTGCCCCTCCTCCTGCGCGCCGGCCACGTCGACATCGGGGAGAACCGGGTCCTGTCGGCGGCCTCGCGGCGGGAGTCGGGGCCCCGCGGCCTCGTCTGGCACGGGATCGGCCATTTGCAGACGAACAAGGCCCGGAAGGCGATCTCCACGTTCGACGTCTTCCACGCGCTCGACTCCCTCCGGCTCGCCAGGGAACTCGAGGCCGTGCTCGCGGCGGGCGCCGGGGACCGTCGGTGGCCCGTCTACGTGCAGGTCAACGCCGCCACCGACCCCTCCAAGGGGGGATTCCGCCCGGAGGAGGCCCTGGACGCGCTCCGGACGGTTGCCGCCCTCCCCCACCTCGACGTCGTCGGCCTCATGACGATGGCGCGGGAGACCGACCGGGGCGAGGCCGCGCGCCCCTGCTTCCGAACGCTGCGCGAGCTGCGGGACGAGGCCGTGCGGCGCGGCACGGTCGCCCGGGCCGACCTCGGGCTCTCCATGGGGATGTCCGACGACTTCGAGCCCGCCGTCGAGGAGGGCGCGACGATCGTTCGCATCGGCCGCGCCGTGTGGGATGGTGTCGGGCTCTGCCCCGACGCCGGCCCGGAAGGGTCCCGCGCCGAGGCCCCCGCGGCGCCGGTGGCGCCGGAACCCCCCATCCTCCCGCCCGTCCTCCCGCCCCCGCATCCGGAGACCCGCTGACCATGGCTCTGCGCATCCGGATCGAGCACGGGCAGGACGCCGGGAAGACCTACCGGCTTCCCGCGACCGGCACGTATCGATTCGGTCGCAGCCCCGCGTCGAGCATCCAGGTGCTCGACATGAAGGTCTCGAAGGACCACTTCGAGATCGGCCTGCCCGCGGCCGAGGGCGCGGCCGTGATCCGCGACCTGAGCAGCAGCCACGGCACGTTCCTCAACGGGCAGAAGGTGACCGAGACGCCGCGTCCGCTGTCGCCCGGCGACGAGGTCCGCGTCGGCCTGACCGTGATGCGGCTCCTCTCCGACGGCCCGAGCGACGCCGAGGCGAAGGCGGTGGGCCCCATGTTCACGGCGGGCGGTCCCGCCACCGCGGGGAACGGAGCCGCGCCCGCGGCGAAGCCGGCGGCGGGCAGGGCGCTGCCGCCCGACGCGCTCGTGGGCACCACGATCGCGGGCTACAAGGTCCTCGAGAAGGTGGGCGCGGGCGGCATGGGCTCGGTCTACCGCGCCGAGCAGCTGTCGCTCCACCGCGAGGTCGCGCTCAAGATGCTCGCCGAGAAGCTGGTGAGCGACAGCGCGTTCGTCGACCAGTTCGTGAACGAGGCGCGCGCCGCGGGCCAGCTGAACCACCCGAACGTGGTGCAGGTCTACGACGTCGGCCATGCCGACGGCCGGCACTACTTCTCGATGGAGTACATCCACGGCGGCTCGCTCGAGAGCAAGGTGCCCCGGATCGGCGAGGGCGTGCCGTGGGTGGACACGCTGCCCTGGTTCCTCGACGCCGCGAACGCGCTCATCTTCGCCGAGAAGAAGGGCATCCTCCACCGCGACATCAAGCCGGACAACTTCATGCTCGGCCAGGACGGCAGCGTGAAGCTGTGCGACCTGGGCCTCGCGAAGAAGTCGGAGAGCGCCGACCTCCTCGCGCAAGGCATCATCGGGACGCCGCACTTCATCGCGCCGGAGTCGATCCGCCGCAAGACCGAGGTGGACGGCCGCGCCGACCTCTACAGCCTCGGGTGCACGTTCTACCGGATCCTCACGGGCAAGAACCCGTACCCGGGCACGACGGTGAAGGAGATCCTCCTCGCGCAGCTCAACGCCCCGATCCCGCGCGTGTCGGTGGGCCAGGCCGAGGTGCCCAAGGACCTCGACGACATCGTCTACAAGCTCATGCAGAAGGACCCGGCCGCCCGGTTCCAGAGCGCCGAGGAGCTGTGGGACGCGCTCGAGAAGGTCCGCCTCCAGTACGGCCTCGAGCAGCACGGACTCAACCCGGGACGCGCGAAGAAGCTCGCGATCCTCGGGGGCAGCGTGGCGGTGATCGCGATCGGCGTGGCGATCTTCTTCGTGACGCGGCCGAAGGAGGTCGAGGTCCGGCCGGGCCAGGACCGCGAGGTCATCCGGACGGTGGGCCGCGAGGAGGCCGAGGTCCGAAAGATCGAGGCCCGGGCGAAGCTCGGAGAGATCGAGAACCAGGCGCTCCGGCTCGGGAACATCGAGGACGGCGAGGTCTACGCCAAGCCGGAGTGGAAGGGCGTCGTCGACGACTACAGGAAGCTCGCGGAAGAGTACAAGGAGACCGAGTCGGCGGGCACGGCCACGGCGAACGCGATGGACATCGAGTCGCGCCTCGCCAAGCGCAAGGCCCTCGTCGAGCGCATCAAGGGCGAGCTCGCCGCGGCCCGCGCGCTCCTCGAGAAGACGGGCAAGGACGCGTTCGCCGCCGCCGCGAAGCTCCGGGACGAAGGCAACCTCGAGGGCGCGGACGCCGCCGTCGAGAAGGGCCTCGATGACCTGAAGGCCGTCGTCGCCACGAAGGCCTCCACCGGCGAGGTCCTCGTCACCGACGCCGAGGCGGAGTCCGGCCGCAAGGCGCTCCAGGCGCTCGAGGCCGAGCTGCTCGGGATGGTGGACGCGGCGTGGAAGAAGGCCGCCGAGGAGGCCGTCGCCGAGAAGGACGCCTCGGCCGAGACGATCCGCAAGGCCGAGGCCGTGCTGGTCGCCTTCCTCGGGGCCTACCCCGAGCCGACGCTCACGACGAAGGTCTCGACGAGGATCGCCCTCGTCCGCGACGAGGCCCGCAAGGCCCGCGAGGCCCTGCAGGCGCGCCTCATCGCCGCCCGCCGGGCCGATCTCGCCGCCGACGCAGAGGCCTTCTACGAGTGGCTCAGGCGCACGTTCGCGACGCCCGACGACTCGGGCGCGGGCACGGGGCCGTACGTCGGCTTCCGCTTCGCCGAGGCGGCGACGCGGGCCCGGACCGCCGCCGCGGCCGCGAAGACCGAGGAGTACCGCGCGGTCTTCGAGGCCCGCGCGCGCGAGGCCGACCTGGTGGCCCGGCTGCCGGGCGTGCTCGCCGCGGGCTTCAAGACGAAGGGCTGGAAGGGGAAGGCCGCCGGCAACGGGTGGACGGGCGCCGTGCAGGAGGTGCAGCCCGAGGGGCTCCTCGTGGGCGACAAGCTGCGCTCCTTCTCCGACGAGGGGCTCGGCTGGTTCTACGACCTCTTCTACGAGAGGGAGAAGGACAAGAGCGCCGAGCGGTACCCGCTGGGAGCCGACGAGCACGAGGCGCTCGCCGTGCTCGCGGAGGCCGCGTGCTTCCTCGAAGCCGGAAGGTACGCGGAGTCGGCGCTCGTCGAGTGGGACCGCGCGATCGCCGCCGACGCGGCGCGCGCCGAGCGCATAGGGGCCCGACGCAAGGTCACCGAGGGCGAGCGCGTCGTGCGCGCGCTGCTCGACGAGAGCGACGCGCTGAGCAAGCAGGCCGTCGAGGAGATGGACGCGCTCGAGAAGGCGCTGAACCTGCCCGACGCCAAGAAGTCGGGCGAGGCGCGGGCCCAGATCCTCCGGGACGAGGCGGGGATCCGGGAACGGCTGCAGAAGGCGAAGGCGAAGATCCTCGAGGTCGGCCGGGACCACGCGGGCACCCTGACGTTCGCCCTGCTGTCGGACGTGCGGCCGCCGGGCGCCCGGTACGCCGGCGAGACCGTCCCGGACCTGCCGCCGCCCCCACCCGCCACGCCCGGCGACGCGCCGGTGCCGCCGTCCGAGCCGGCGCCGACGCCTGCCGTCCCCGCACCGAGGCTGCCGCCGACCCCGCCGGGCATGCCGCCCACGCCCGCCCCCACCCCGCCTTCCGATCCCGGCATGGCCGAGCCGGGGATGGGGGACGCGGGAATGGCCGGGGATGGAGGGCACGGTGATCTCCCCGGCATGGGGTCGGTGGGTCCCGGGACCGGCGAGCCGCTGCCGGGCGCGCCCACACCCGGGATGAAGTAGCCGGGTGACCGGCGTCGCCCCAGGGCTCAAGCCCTCGGCCTCGAGAGTGACGAGCGGACACGGATCGCCGCGCAAGACGGTGTCGGTCGTCGGGGTGAACCTGCCGCAGGTCCGCACCGCACTCGAGGGCCCCTCCCGATGACGCCGCCGCTCCGCATCGCGTTCCTGCTCTCGGGCTCGGGGAGCACGCTCGAGAACCTCTTCCGCCACGTCGACATGGGGACCGTGCGGGGAGAGGTCGTGGTGGTCGTCTCCGACAAGCCCGGCGTCCGGGGCCTCGATCGCGCGCGCGCCCGCGGCGTGCCCGCGCAGGTGGTCGAGCGCCGGGCGTACCGCGACGTCGCCTCGTTCGACGCGGCCCTCGAGAGCGCCATCCGGCCCTACGCGCCCGACCTCGTCGTCATGGGCGGGTTCCTCAGCCTGTGGCACGTGCCGACGGACTGGCGCGGCCGCGTGATCAACGTGCATCCGAGCCTGCTGCCTGCGTTCGGGGGCAAGGGCTTCTACGGGGAGCGCGTCCACCGCGCGGTCCTCGAGACGGGCGTCAAGGTGACCGGCTGCACCGTGCACTTCGTGGACGACGAGTACGACCACGGCCCGATCGTGGCCCAGGCCGCCGTGGTCGTGGAGGACGACGACACGCCCGACGCCCTCGCGCACCGCGTGCAGGAGGCCGAGCGGCGCCTGTTCCCGGCATGCATCCGCCTGTTCGCCGAGGGCCGGCTCCGGATCGAGGGCCGCCGCGTCCGCGTGCTGCCGCCGAACGAGGCCACGGGCGCGCGCCCGGCTGCAGAATCCGTTCCGCAACAACCGTCGTCAACTGACGACGGTTGTTGCGGAACGGATTCTGCATGACCTCTCCCCCATGGCCGAGTCCTGCGACCGTCCGCCCGTCGACGCCGCGCGTGCACGAGTCCATGCGCTCGCGACCGAGGCG
>JAYTCP010000020.1:0-15924 GCA_043736435.1 Planctomycetia bacterium
CCCCCCGGCTGGGGGAGCCGCCCCCCGGCGCCCCCCGGAATCCTCGAGCGAGGTCGCGACGGAGAAACGTGCGGCGTTTGCTCTGGCACGGTACCGCTCGGATTCCGCGAGCGGGGGTCGTGACGGAGAAACGTGCGGCGTTTGCTCTGGCACGGTACCGCGACTATTTTGGGGCGCCGAGGTCGATCCAGCGCTCGATCGTCGCGATGTCGTCGGCGGACATCGGCGAGCCCTTGCCCTTCGAAGGCATCGCGCCCACGGGGAAGGGGACCTCCTTGCCGTCGTCGGTGAGGCGGACCAGGGGCTCGCCCCGGAGCGCCCGCACCAGGTTGCTCTGCGCCCCCTTGCCGGGGACGAGGAGGCGGACCTTGCCGCCCTCGGTGTTCGGCTGGAACTCGAAGGCCAGGAACTGGTCGTAGGGGAGCTCCCAGAGCTTGCCGTGCGGGGAGCCCGAAGCCTTCGGGCCTAGCTTCTTCAGCAGGGCGATCACGTCGTCGAAGCGCACGGCCGAAACTGCGGGGGGCAGGGTGGGGGCCGCCGAGGGCGTCGAGGCCGCCGGGGGCGTCGCGGGCGTCGGGGGCGCGGAGCCGGCCGCGGGCCGCGTCTCGGGGCAGCCGTGGTCGACCCAACGCTCGAGAAGCGCGAGGTCCTTCGGATCGGGGAGCTTCCCCTTGCCCTTGGGCGGCATCTGGCCGACATCGAACGGCTTGGGCTTGCCCGAGGCGTCCACGCGGACGAGGGGCTGTCCCTTCATGCCGCGGATCAGGTTGCTCTCGGCCGAGTTGCCCGGCACGACGAGGCGGATCTTGCCCGGCTCGGTGTTGCTCTCGAACTCGTAGGCGATGAACTGCGCGTAAGGCAGCTCCCAGAACTTCCCGTGGGGGGAGCCGCTGACCTTGCCGTTGAGGTCCTTCAGGAGCTTCATGGCCCCCGCGAAGTCGACGTCGTCGTCGCGCCACGCGCCCGTCGCGCCGGGCCCGTCGCCGCCCATGCCCGCCACGGGGTCGCCCATGCCGGCCTCGGGGACGGTCGGCGGGGTCGTCATCCCGGCGTCGACCGGATCCGTCGTCTTGCCCGCGCCGGGCCCGACGCGGGCGCCCGCGTCCTTCGGGATCTTCTCCTGCATGCCGTGGTCGATCCACGAGATGATGCGGGCCAGGTCGACGGGGGACAGGGGCTTCGCGTTCTTCGGCATGCGCGGGATGTTCACGCGGCGCGTCCCGCCGCCCGGCAGCGTCACGAGGACGTCCTTGCCGTCGCGCAGGCCCTTCACGAGGTTCGTCTCCGAGCCCGAGATCCCCGCCGCGGCATCCACGTTGAGCAGGCGGATCTGGCCGGCGTCCGGGGCCTTGCCGTCGAGGGGGAACTCGAACTCCACGAACTCGGCGTAGGGAAGGTCCCAGAAGTTCGCATGAGGCGCGTTCGGCGCGCGCTCGCCCAGCGAGTCGAGGATGCGCTTCACGTCGGAGAAGGCGATGCGGCCGACCTCGGCGCGCGGGCAGAGCTCGCCCTCGCGTCCCGCGAGGCCCGGCTCGCACCCGATCTGCATCGGCGTGGTCGCGTAGTCGAAGACGAGGCGCCAGGCCGTGATCTCGGTGCCGTCCGCGGTGCAGTAGCAGCTCTCGTCGGGCTCGAGCGAGCCGGGCTTCGGCATGCGCTTGCACCGCTGGAGGGCGTACATGCGGATGAACTGCCCGACGAAGAGCTGGCTCGGCCCCCCGTTGAGCGGCGCGACCTCGAGCTTCAGGGTCCCGTGGGCGTACAGGAGCCTCTCCCCCTCGAAGAGGTGGTAGGCCGTGTCCTCGAACGAGAGGCTGTTCACGTTCTTGATCGACTCGACCCACGTGCGCACGACGTCCACGACCGCCTTCTTCGTGGAGACGTCGATGCTCTCCGCGCCGGGGCGCACCAGCCGAGTGCGCTCGTCGTCGGAGTAGAGCTGCCAGATCGCCTCGATGTCCTTGCGCTGGATGGCCGACCGGTACGCGCTCTCGAACGCGCGCAGGTCCTCCGGGAAGCGCTTGGCTTCCGGGTTGATGAGCGGCGCCTGGTTGCCGAAGTGGCTGCGGATGTGGTTGAGCACCGCCACGAACTCGAGGTTCGTCAGCTTGGGCGGGCCGAACGGCAGCATCTTCATGCGCGGGCGCGCGGGGGAGCCGCCCGCGGGCGTGTCCTCGGGCAGCGGGCCCGCGGCGACGGAGGAGACGAGCTCGGTCGGGTCCGCGTCGAGGACGCGGTCGTTGTCCTTGAGGGCCGCGGGCCCGAGGCCGGGCGCCCCGAGCCCGTTCTCCTGGTGGCACTTCGCGCAGGTGTCGAGGTAGACGCGCTCGCCCGCCTCGGGCGAGATGCGGGCCGATCCCGCGACCGCGGGGGCGGGATTCGGGTTGAGCACGTAGAACATCGTCCACGCGATGATCGCGAGGAAGATGAGCCAGGCCCACGTGGGGATCGGCTGGGGCGTCTCGGCGCGGGACGGCTCGAAGTCGACCTCCGTGTTGCCCGCGTACGCGTTGATGATGATGCCGACCTGCCCCGCGATCTCCTGCCCCGCCTCGAGCCCCGACACCGTGATCGCCACGCCATTGCGGACCTGGAAGGGGACCTCCCGGACCGACTCGCCCGCGAGGCCGTTGTGGGCCTCGATGCGCAGCCGGTGGGGGCCGTCGGCCAGGTGCAGCGTCGAGAACTGGAACCGGAGCGGCGGCCGCGCCGTCTTGAACGGCTCCTTGTCGTCGTCGAGATAGAGGCGGATGACGTCCGTCGGTTCGGTCATGGCGGCGGGCCTCGGAGAGCGGGGGCGCGGGGCAGGCGTCGAGCCTACCGACGGGGCGTGGGGGGGGCGGAGCTCGCAGGCGGAATCCCGGGGGCGGCGGGGGCCGGGGGGGGCGGGGCGAGGGCCCGGTCCTCGTCCTCGAGGATCGACCGCTTCACATGGTCGGGGGCTTCCTCGCCGGGCCGCAGCGTGGTCCGAACGGCGCGCCAGATCACCCACAGGCTGATGGCACCGCCGACGGCCACGATGGCCCATTCGAGCGGTCCCCACTCGGACCACATGGGGTGGCCGTGGGCCGAGAGGACTTGGGCCCAGGGACCCGTCACGGGCTCTTGGCGCGACCCGCGGGCCTGAGCGACATCAGGTACTCGACCAGCGCCACCGCGTCGCGCGACGCCCAGACCTCGGCGCTCGGGCCGAGCCGGCGCCGCATCGCCTCGGTCAGCTGGACCTTCCGCTCGCCCGCGGCCGGATCGCCCGTGTCCTTGAAGTACCACTTGAAGGCCGGCATCACGCTGCTCGGGACGACCATGCGCGGGTCGTAGAGGTGGGCGAGGTGCCACGAGAAGGAGGGCATGCGATCCCCGATGTTCGCCAGGTCGGGGCCCGTGCGCTCGCTGCCGAGGAACGGCGGGTCGTCGAACGCGTAGTCCTCGGGCACGGACGCCTCGCCGTAGCGCGCGTCCTGCCCGAGGACCTGGGCGCGCCCGTCCCGGCCGAGGGGGAGGCGCGTGTCCATGCGCACCTGCTGGGTGTGGCACGTGGGGCAGCCCTCGGAGTTGTAGATCTCCCGGCCGCGCGCCACGTCCGCGCCGAGCTGGCGCGTCCCGCTGGGGCGCAACGGGATGGCGGGGACGACGGCGATCAGGAGCGTGAGCCCCACGAAGATCCCGACGGGGACGATCGCCAGGAGCCGGTGGCTCGTGTGAAAGGAGGGCATGGCTACTCCGCCTTCGGGGGCTGCATCAGGTCCACGAACGCGCCGGGGCGCATGGACCACAGGTTGATCGCGAAGACCACGTGCCCGAGGAGCATGAAGGACCCGCCCACGCTGCGCCACACCCAGTACGGCGCCATGGCCCGGACCGTCTCGATGAAGGAGGTCCCCTCCATCCACGCCATGCCCGTGTTGTGGCCCCCGATGCTCAGCGAGAAGAACATCATCATGAGGCCGATGAACGACAGCCAGAAGTGGACCGAGACCAGCTCGACGGTGGGCTCCCGGCCCGAGATGCGCGGCAGCAGGCCATAGATCGAGCCCCAGGCGAGGAACGACACGAAGCCGATCATGGCCAGGTGGCTGTGGCCGACCGTGAAGTGCGTGAAGTGCCACGCCTCGTTGGCGGCCTTGAACGCCTCGGCGGTGCCCTGCGCCGACGCGAGGCCGTACGCCACGGCGCCCACGAGCAGGAAGGGCAGCGAGTACGACGTCCGGATCGCCGAGCGCTCGCCCCGCATCGTCAGGAGGAAGTTCCCGGTGCTCGCCCACACGGGCACCATCATCGCCGTCGAGAAGATGATCGCCGTCGTCTGCAGCCACGGGGGCACCGGGCTGAAGATGTAGTGGTGGGTCCCGATCAACGTGTAGAAGACGATGTGGGTCCAGAAGCCGAGCACGCCCAGCGCGTACGAGTAGATGGGCTTGTTCAGGAGCTTCGGGAGCGTGTAGTACGTCGCGCCGACGGCGAGGGGCGTGAACCACATGCCCACCGCGTTGTGCATGTACCAGCCCTGGATGACCGGCTGGGAGAGGCCGCGGTTGAACCACGGCACGTACCCGATCACGATGACCACCACGATCGCGAGCGTCGCGAGCAGGATGAACCAGTTGCTGATGTAGATCTGGCTCACCTTGCGGGTGGCCATCGTCTTGTAGAAGTTCCACCCGAGGAGCAGCGCGCTCGCCGCCATGAGCGGGACCGCCGGCAGCGGCAGCGGCCCGAGCCGGAGGAACGCCGGCATCTCCCGGTACTCCATGTTCCCGTTGTTCTGCCCGAGGAGCAGGCCCACGCAGCCGAGGAGGAGTCCCGTGTTCCACAGCCACAGCGAGGCCCGCGCGGCCTTCAGGCTGTAGAGGGAGGTCCGGCTGGAGCGGGGGATCACGTAGAGCGCGATCCCGAGGAGGCCGAGGGAGGCCCAGCCGAACAGCATGAGGCTCGTGTGGACCGGGCGCACGCGCCCGAACGAGAGCCACGAGACCTCGGCCAGCTCGGGGAAGTTGAAGCGGAACGCGTCGAGCAGGCCGGCCAGGCTCCCGAGGAGCAGCCAGACCACCGCCGAGAGCAGGTACCGATGCACCATCCGTGCGAACCGCGGGTCGATGCCCGCGGCGGCGACGAAGACCGGGATGCCGACCGGGATCTTCACGGGGGAGGGCCTCGAGCGGCCGCGACCGGGTCGGTCGTCCGCCGGACGGGAGGACGACGCCGGCGCGACCCGCGGCGGGGAGCCGCACCCAGCGTGGGCGGAACCTTAGCAGCCCGTGGGGACGGGGCCAAGGGGAGGGGGGGCCTTCCCGGAGCCTGCCCTCGCGTGCGCGCGGCGCGCGGGCGGAACTCCCCCTGGTCGAATGGGTTAGGTGCGATTCCAACGGCCGGTTTCCGCAGGGGCCGGAAACCTTGTTGATCTTGCGAATCATTCTCATGTTGGTGCCCAGGGTGTGCCGTCCCTGCCCGCGCCGCCGGGGCGTGATTTGGAGGGGGCGCCCCCGGTCGGCCGGTAGCGTGACGCGGACCCAAGGGAGTGCCGATGTGACCCAGGCCGCGCTCCGGATTCGGCAGCTCGTGAAGCGGTTCCCCGATCCCGAAGGGGGGGCGCCCCTTGCCATCGCCCTGGCCTCCCTCGACGTCGCAGCCGGCGAGGCGGTGGCGCTCGCGGGCGAGAGCGGATCCGGCAAGACGACCCTGCTCCACCTGATCGCGGGGATCCTGCCCGCGGACGGCGGGACGGTCGAGATCGCCGGCGAGCCCATGACGGGCCTGTCCGAGGCCGCGCGCGACCGTCTGCGCGCAAAGCACGTGGGGTACGTCTTCCAGACCTTCAACCTCCTCCCGACCATGACCGCGCTCGAGAACGTCGAGCTGGGCATGACCTTCCGCCCGCGCGCGGGCCAGAAGCCCCGGGAGGCCGCGACGCAGGCCCTCGAACGGGTGGGGCTCTCGGCCCGCCTCCACCACCGCCCGGACCAGCTCTCCGTGGGCCAGCAGCAGCGCGTGGCCATCGCCCGCGCGCTCGCGGGCCGCCCGGCGCTGGTGCTCGCCGACGAGCCGACGTCGAACCTCGACCGCGCGACGGGCGAGGCGTGCCTGTCGATCCTCCTGGAGTTCGCGAAGGAGGCGGGGGCCGCGCTCGTCCTCGTGAGCCACGATTCCGAGGTCCTCGCGCGCTTCCCGCGCGTCGTGCGCCTCGAGGCCGCCGCCGGAGCCCGCGCATGACCGTCGTCGGCATCGCCTGGCGCAGCCTGCGCCACCGCCTCCTCTCGACGGTCCTGACGATCGTGGGCATCGCGCTCGCGACCGCGCTCGTCGCCTTCGTCTTCCGCGTGCGAGACGCGAGCAAGCGCGCCTTCGACGACGCGGCCGTGGGGTACGACGTCGTGATCGGCGGCATCCAGACGTCCGCCCTGACGTCGGTGCTGTCGACGGTCTTCCACGTGGACCAGCCCATCGACACGGTGCCCATCGAGGCGCTGACCGTCCTGCGAGCCGACAAGCGCGTGAAGTACGCCGTGCCCTACGCGGTCGGCGACACGTACAAGGGCTTCCGCGTGGTCGGGACCACGCCGGACCTGTTCGACGCCATCACGGACGCCGAGCGCACCCCGCTGCGCCAGCGCATCGCCAAGGGCGGGCGCGTCATCGGCGCCGGGGCCGAGTTCGAGGCCGTCCTCGGCTCGCTCGTCGCGGCGCGCACCGGGCTCCGGCTCGGGTCCACCTTCACCGTCAGCCACGGGCTCGAGGAGGGCGGCCACCACCACGACGAGGAGTGGGCCGTCGTCGGCGTCCTCGAGCCCACGGGCACCCCGAACGACCGCGCGCTCTTCATCACGCTCGAGTCGTTCTTCCACGTGAAGGGGCACGAGGCGCCCAAGCGCGCGCCGGCGCCACCCGATGCGGGGATGGACGCCGGGATGGACTCGGGAATGGACCCGGGAGTGGCTCCGGGAATGGAGGGGGCGCCGGGGGACGGCGACGCCGACCACGACGGGGACCACGCCGACGAGTCGAAGGCATGGGCCGTCTCCTCGATCGTCGTCCGCCTCGGCTCGCCCGCCTTCAAGTACCAGTTCGTCGCGGACATGAACGCGCGCAGCGACCTGAAGGCCGCGCTCCCCTCGACGGAGATCGCGCGGCTCTTCCGCACGGTGGACAAGGTGGACCTCCTCCTGCGTGCCGTGGCGGCGCTCGTCGTCCTCGTGTCGGCGCTCGGCATCCTCGTGGGCCTCTACAACACGATGGAGGGCCGTCGGCGCGAGATCGCGATCCTGCGCTCGCTGGGTGCGCGCCCGGCCCACATCTTCTCGGTCGTGATCCTCGAGGCCGTGCTCATGTGCGTCCTCGGGGGGATCGCGGGCATCGCGCTCGGCCACGCCGGCGTCGCGGTCGCGTCGCCGATCCTCCTCGAGGAGATCGGCGTCCGGGTGGGCCCCGCCGTCGGCGGCTTCGACGCCATGCTCCTCGTCGGGCTCGCGGTCATCGGCCTCCTCTCCGGGCTCGTCCCCGCGTGGACCGCGCTCCGCACGCCCGTCGCGAAGAATCTTCACCCGGTGGACTGACGCCCGTGGGTCGCCCGGGGTAGGATCCTCCGCGACATCAGGTCGGTACGGGCTCGACTGCCCGGACGCGTCGGACCCCTCGGTCCGGTCCCGTCGAAGGTCCTCCGGGAGCTCCCTTGAAGAACGCGAAGCAAGACGCCGCGAGCGCCTCGGGGGCGGTCGATCCTCGCGTCGATCCTCGCCTCGAGGAGGCGCTCCAGAAGCTCCACTCGGAGGAGCTGTCGGGGGTCGTGCGCTACCTCCACTACGCCCACATGATCCTCGGCGCGAACCGCATCCCGATCGTCGAGTGGCTCCGCGCCCAGGCGACGGAGTCGATGGACCACGCATGGCGGGTCGGCGAGAAGATGACGGCCCTCGGGTTCCACCCCGGCATGAAGGTCCTGCCGGTCCCCGAGACCGGCAAGCACAACGTGCTCGACGTCCTGCGCGAGGCGCTCGACTTCGAACGCCGGGCGCTCGAGGGCTATCGCGCGCTGTGCGCGCTCGTCCTCGAGGTCCGGCCCGGCGACATCGGGCTCGAGGACTGGGCGCGGGGCTTCGTCTCCGTCGAGACCGAGCACATCGAGGACGCCGAGAAGATGCTGCGGACGATGTAGGGGGCGGCCTCAGCGAGTGCCGGCTTCAGCGAGTCGGCGGCGGCTCCGCCGCCCGCTTCGCCAATTCGTCCTGGATGAGCGCCCACGACGCCTCGTCGCAGGCCTTCACCGCCTTGTCGCCGCCCAGGTTCGAGCAGACGAGCGTCGCGAGGTCCACCTCGGGGGCGACCCAGGCGACGCAGTACCACATCGTGTTGCTGCCCGCGTGGGTGAGGACGCGGCCCTTCGCCCACGCACGGTCGGCGACGATCCAGCCCATCGCGTACTCGAAGCCGACGGGCGCCGTGTGGAGCTTCTTGAAGGAGCCCTCGGAGAGGAGGCGGTACCTCCCCCGCGCCCCCTCCAAGTGCAACCCGACGTACTTCGCCCAGTCCCCGATCGTCATGTGGACCCGGCCCGCGGGCGCGATCGCCACGGGGTTGTCGGCGCCGGGGCCGGGCTCGACGGGCGTGCCGTCGGCGCGGTGCCCACGGGGCTCGTCGTTGCGGTCCGGCGTGCCGGGCGCGCCGAACCCCCCCGTCGTGATGTCGAGCGGCTCGAAGAGCCGCGCGCGGATCAGGTCTTCGTACGCGACGGCCGCGGCCTTCTCCGCCATGGCGCCGGCCATCGAGAAGCCGGCGTTGCTGTAGCGGAAGCGCGTGCCCGGCGGCGAGACCGGCGGGCGCGCGACCACGCCTTCGAGGAGCACGAGGCGCTGCGCGGGCGCGCGGCCATGTAGGCCCCACAGCCGGCCCCCGAGGCCGCCCTCGTCGAGGCTCTCCGGCGCGCCGCTTCGGTTCGTGAGCAGCTGCTCGAGCGTCGCCGCGCGCCAGCCCGCGTCCATGGTCGGCGCGACCTCGGGGAAGGCCGCGGCGAGCGTGCGATCCCAGGCGAGGGTCTCGCCCTCGACGAGGAGCGCGCAGAGCGTCGCCGTCATGTTCTTCGTGCACGAACCGAGGTGCCAGCGGTCGGAGAGCGTCGCCGGCTCGGGCGAGCCGCGGCGGCGGACGCCGGACACGCCGCGCGCAGTGACGCGGCTCCCGCGCAGGACGACGCCCGCGATGCCGGGAACGGCGTGGCGCTCGCGCGGACCCGCGAGGAGCGCGGAGATGTCGCGCGGGGCGGTGGCCGCGGTGGCCGCGGTGGCCGCGGTGCGGGAGGTGGGGGCGGTGGGGGCGGGAACGGTCGCGGTGGGGACGGTCGGGGGTTCCGGGACCATCGGCCCCGCGGCGGGGGCTCCGGGAGGAGGTGCGGGGACCGGTACCGGGGCCGGGACCGAGGGCGGCGGCGGGGGCGGCTCGTCCGCGCGGAGGAGGGGTGCGGGGCCGAGGAGGGCGCCGAGCCCGAGCGCGAGCGAGAGCGAGAGGCGGCGGAGGGAGGGGAAGGCGACGCGCAGCGGGGGGGGCATCGGGGGGGAGGCTACCACCCGCGCCCGGCTGGGTACGATGCGCCGGTCGGACGAGCACCGGATCGGCAGCGATGCGCCCCCGGGGCGTTCCCGTCCCGTTCGCGAGCGGGTGGGGGGGCTCGCGCCCCCGTCCGGCGTACCTGGAGCCCCCCATGTCCCGCAGTGCCGCCTCCCGCCGGACCAGCCGCCTCCCGCTCGCGGCGGGGCTTTGCCTGTCGCTCGTCGGCGCCCTGGCCCCGGTGGGGGCCCTCGCGCCCGCGCGCGCCGACGAGCCCCCGGTCGCGCCGCCGACCTCCGAGCGGCTCGACCTGTCGCCGTTCCTCGCGCCTCCCGCGGCCGCCGGGGCCGTGCTGCGCGCCACCTCGGACGGCGACTGGGAGTGGCGGTCGACCTCCCTTCCCTCCGAGGACGACGAAACGGGGCGCCTCCTCTCGTTCGCGGCGCCCCCGTACCCCGACCGCGTCGTGCCGCCCGACGTGCTCGACGACGCACTCCGTCGGCTGCTGCCCGAGTCGGGCTCGCCCGCCCTCGTCACGAAGATGGGCGCCCGCAGCCTCGAGGTGTTCGCCGACCCGCCCATCGTCGAGCGGACGCGCCGTGCCCTGGCGCTGCTCCGGACGGCCCTGGCCCCGCGCTTGCCGCTCGGCGTCGAGCTCGTGCGCAAGGACGCCGTCGGTGGGCCGCGCACGGAGGCCCTCGCCCGCGTCGAGCTCGCGCCGCGCCGGTGGACCCGCGTCCTGTGGCGGCGCGACGTGCGGCGCCTGGTCGTCGGGATCACGGCCGAGATCTCCCAGGGCGCCCTGGTCCACGTGCCCGAGGTGGCCGCGCTCGCGTCCGGCGCCGAGCTCCACGTGCGATGGACCCCCGGCGAGGGGACGTCGCTCCTGGAGGTGGCCGTCTGCGCCATCGACGAGGGCACGTCGGTCGCGGTGGACCTCTCCGGGATGCGCAACGTGCCCGAGGCGAGCACCATGGGCACCCTGGCGCTGCCCCGCATGCCCGTGGCGCGGTTCCTCCTCGCCGTGCCCGTGCCCGCGAAGGGCCCCGGGGTCGCCGAGATCGGCTTCGACGACGGCGAGCGCAGCCGCGTCCTGCGGCTCTCGACCCTGGGGGACGGGCCGTCCGCCGACGCCGAGGTGCGGACCGGCAGCTTCGGCGCGGTCCGCATCGGCGCGAGCGCCGGCGCCCTCGACTTCGGCGTGCGCGGCGTCGGGACGGAGGAGGCGATCGCGCGCTTCCAGGCCGGCGGCGGCACGAGCGCGCGGGAGGTCCGGTCGCTCGACGCGTTCGGCGAGGCGTTCCTTCTGGTCGAGGGCCCGCCGACCGAGCTGGCCCGTCTCCGCCGCGAGACCGTGCGGGCCGAGGTGTCGATCCAGGCGCTCCCGGTCGAGCTCCGCACGGTGCCCGCGCTCGACGCCGTCCTGCGCGAGCGGCTCGCCGACGGGAGCGTCGCCCTCGGCGCGCCCGTGGCCGCGGCGGTCCTCGAGTCGCTCCGGGATCCGCGTCGCGGCACGGGTGCGGCCCTCCGCCTCCCCGCCGCGTCGGGCCTGCCCGCCCAGATCCGGATCGGGGCCGCGGTGGCCGGCCTGTCGCACTTCCGCGCCGGGGTGGCCCAGGACGCCGCGGGAATCTTCCCCAGCACCGAGGCCTTCTTCGACGGCCTCTCGGGGGAGGTCCTCGCGATGCCCTCCCCTGACGGCGGGACGCTCCTCCACTTCCGCGGGCGCGTGACCTGGGCCCGCTCCGACGGCGCGAAGGCCGAGCTCGCCTACCGCGCGCCGCTCACGTTCCGGTTCCAGGACACGAACATCCCGAAGGTCGAGGACCCGACCGTGCGTCACCTCACGCTTCCGCTCGCCACGCAGGGCGAGTCCGCCGTCGACGCCGCCGTCACGATCTCCGCCGCCGCCCGCAAGGACGGGGCGCTGGTCCTCCTCGCCGTCGTCTCCTCCGGCCCCGCCGAGGGCGGCGGCCCCGTGTTGGTGCTCGGGACCGTGCGCTGAGGGGCGGCACCGGGGGCAAGAAAACCGCACGTACGGTGCCAACCGCACGTACGGTGCCAGAGCAAACGCCGCAGCTATTCTGAAAAGCTGCGGCGTTTGCTCTGGCACGGTACCGCTGGTTTTGTACCGGGTACCGGGTACCGGGGGGACGACCGGTATCCGCCGCGGGGCGGGCGGCATCTAAAGTCATGCGGGCCCCGTCCCTCGCGGCGACTGCGCACGGAGTCTCCCACGCCTAAACTCGCCTCCCGATCCAACAAGAGGGCCGCCCAACCGGTGAGGGTGAGACCCCACGGGTCACGGCAGCGCAGTCCCGTCGCCAGGTGCAAGCACCCGGATGCCCGGACGCATCTCCTCCCGTATGCAATGTCGGAGTGCGGCGACGAGGAAGCATTCGATTTCGAGGTCCACCTCCTCGGCTGCGCCGCTTGCTTCCGCGACCTGCGTTCGCTCGGTCGCATGGGCAGGCTGCTGCGGGAGCTCCTGCCGAACGTGCGGGCGCAGAAAAGCGTCACGCACTGAGCCAGAGCAAACGCCGCACGTTTCTGAAAACGTGCGGCGTTTGCTCTGGCACGGTACCGCTGCTTTTCCGAAGACCTGCGGCGTTTGCTCGGGCTCCGTGCCGCCGGTTTGTGGGCGGCCTACGCGTGCCGGAGGGCCTCCACCGGATCGAGGTCGGCCGCGCGTGAGGCGGGGTAGAGCCCGAAGACGATCCCCACGCCGGCGCTGACGCCGAAGGCGAGCACGAGGGAGGGGATCGTCACCACGGTCGCCATGTCGGTGAACCTCGTGATGAGCGCGGGGAGCGCGACGCCGAGGCCGATGCCGAGCGCCCCCCCGATGCCGGAGAGGAGCAGTGTCTCGGCGAGGAACTGGCCCACGATGTCGCGCCGGCGGGCGCCGAGCGCGCGGCGGACGCCGATCTCGCGGGTGCGCTCGGTCACGTTGGCGAGCATGATGTTCATGATCCCGACGCCGCCCACGAGGAGGGAGATCCCCGCGATGCTGGCGAGGATCAGCGTGAACAGGCGCTTCGTGCGCGCGGCCTCCTCGAGGAGCTCGAGCGGCACCGTGATGCGGACGTCCTGCTTCGGGTGGCGCTTGCCAAGGAGCGAGCGGAGGGCGCTCGCCGCCGCGGGCACGTGCTCGACGCCCTCGACCTCCATCACGAGCTGGTGGAGCACCACGCGTTCGTTCGTGCGGCTCCCGCTCGAACGCACCTGGATCAGCGGGCTGAACCGCTCGAGGGCGGCCGTCAACGGCACGAAGACCGCCGTGTCCTCCTCGCCCGACGCGCCCGCGCCCGACGCGGGGGCGGTGCCCCGTCGCGCCACGACGCCGACGACGGCGTAGTAGTCGCCGCCCACGCGGACGGCGCCTGCGAGCGGGTCGGCCGCGGGGAACAGCTCCTCCGCCACGGCGGCGCCCACCACGCAGACGTTCTTCCGCGTGCGCAGGTCCTCCTCGGAGAGGAAGCGCCCCCGCGTCACGACGAGGTTCGTCACGTCCCGGTAGGCCGGCTCGGTGCCGAACACGTTCCCCGTGATCTTCCTCCCCCCGTTCCACAGGTCCATGGGGATGTCGCGCCGCGCGACGAGCCGGGCGACGTGGGGGACCGTCTCGACCACGGAGTCGCGGTCCTCGAGGTCGAGGCCGTAGGCGACCACCCAGGTGCGCTGGGTCGACGCGCTCGACGACTCGGGCGGCTTCACGCTCTTCACGATCACGTTGCGGCTGCCGAGCCGCAGGTACTGCTGCTGGGCGTCGCGCGAGGCCCCCTCGCCGATGGCGAGCATGGCGACGACCGAGCCGACGCCGAGCACCAGACCGAGCGCGGTGAGCAGCGAGCGCAGCTTGTGGAGCCAGAGGCTCTTCGCGGCGAGGCCGAGGATGCGACGGCCTCGCGAGAACATCACGACCGGGCCCCCGCGCCCCGCGTCTCGCGGTGGCCCATGACGTCGATGCGCTCGACCTTGCCGTCGAGCATGCGCACGATGCGGTCGGCCCGGGCGGCGACCTGCTCGTCGTGCGTCACCACGATCAGGGTCTTGCCGAGCCGGGACAGCTCGTCGAGCAGGCCGAGGATCTCGGCGCCGGTCTTGCTGTCGAGGTTGCCCGTGGGCTCGTCGGCGAGCAGCACGAGAGGGTCGTTCGCGAGCGACCGGGCGATGGCCACGCGCTGCTGCTGGCCGCCCGACAGCTCGGAGGGGCGGTGACGCAGGCGCGAGCCGAGGCCCATGCGCTCGGCCAGCTCCGTCGCGCGCTCGCGGGCCTCGCGCGGCGGCACGCCGGCGTAGAAGAGAGGCACCTCGACGTTCTCGAGCACGTCGAGCTGGGCGATCAGGTTGTAGCTCTGGAAGACGAAGCCGAGCCGACGCCCGCGGACCGTCGAGAGCTCGTCGTCGTGGAGCGTCGAGACGTCCTCGCCGCCGAGGCGGTAGGTGCCGCTCGACGGCCGGTCGAGGCAGCCGAGCACGTTGAGCAGGGTCGACTTGCCCGAGCCCGACGGCCCCATGACGGCGACGTACTCGCCTTCCTCGATGGCCAGGTTCAGGCCGGAGAGGGCGTGGACCTCGTCGTCTCCGACGCGGTACGTGCGCCAGAGGTCGATCAGCTCGACGACGAGCGGCACTACGTTCCCTTCGGCGCAGCCGGCTTCGGGATCGAGGGGGCGCCGGGGGCCGCGCCCGTGGGCGCTCCCGCGCCCGGAGCGCCCGTGCGATCGCCGGGCCCGCGCCCGCCCTTCCCGCGGCCGCCCTTCGCGTCGCCGTCGCCGCCGGGGCCGCCCGCCTCCTTCGGCGGGGCGAGGAGCACCACGTCGCCCTCGGCGAGGCCCTCGAGCACCTCGACGAACCGGTCGCTGCTGCGTCCGAGCTTCACGGTGCGGGGGGTGCTCCCGCCCGCGGTCCGCAGGTACACCGCGGGCTTCCCGCCGGCCGTCGACACCGACTGCACCGGCACGGCGAGCGCCCCCTCGATGTCGTCCACGATGATCTCGACCCGCGCCGACATGCCCGGCCGCAGGGCGGGCGGCGCGTCCTCGAGCGCGATGTCGGTCGGGTACACCTTGAGGTCGGGGTTCTGCCAGCGGTTGCCCGCGTCCGGCAGGGTCGACATGCGGATCACCTTGCCCGTGATCGGCTTGTCCGGATAGGCGTCGATGGTCACCTTGGCGGTCTGGCCCACGCGCACGCGGTCGAGCGCCGACTCGTGGACCTTCACCGAGACGCCCATCCCCTTCGGGTCGGGGATGCGGATGATCTCCTGGCGCTGGTACACCCGCTTGCCGGCCTGGATCGGGCTGTCGTCGCCGCGGTAGTTGCCCCGGTCCTCGCTCGACGCGTAGACGACGAGGCCCGTCGCGTTCGCGCGGATCGTGCACGCGGCGAGCTGCTTCTCGAGCGAGGCGAGCTGGTCCTTCTCGAGCCGGAGCTTCTCCTCCTTGCCCTTGAGGTCGGCCGTGGCCTGCGCGAGGGAGGACGCGGCCTGCTTGCGCACGCGCGTCAGGGCCTCCTCGGCCTCGAGGAGGTCGCTCCGTCGCCGCTCGACCTCCTTCGGGAACGAGTAGGCGAGGAACAGCTCGATGGCGGTGTCGGCCTGCGAGAGCGCGATCTCCTGCCGTTTGAGGGCCAGCCGGTCGGCCACCTGCTCGTCCTGGCTGACGAAGCCCTTCGCGAGGAGCTTCTCGGTCCAGGCCACCTTGTCCTTGGCGCGCGAGACCTCCTCCTTCGCGAGGTCGATCTCGGACTGGAGCTTGCGGCGCTCCTGGAGCCCCTCGCCGCCGAGGTCGTCCACGCGCGCCAGGGGCTTCGCGTCGAACGGGGCCCCGGGGCTCGAGGCTGCCTCCACCACGCGCGAGGACACCGCGGCGCCGAGGTACTTGTCGAGGTCGAGCCGCGCGAAGCGGACGTCGAGCTCGGCCTTGCGGATGTCGCTATCGTCCTTGTTGCGCTGGATGTCGAGCGCCGCCCGGCTCTGGTCGACGCCCGCGAGCGCGTCCGAGACCGAGATCTCCTGGCGGTTCAGCTTGTTGCGAAGGTCGGCCGAGTCGAGCTCGACGAGCACCTTGCCTGCGGCGACGTCCTCGGGCGTGATCGTCGTCCCCTCGGGGACGATGGTCAGGATCTTCGTCTCGCCCTCGACCTCCGAGACGAGCGACGACGACTTGAGCGACTGCAAACTGCCGCCCTCGGTCACCCGGATCGACAGCGGTCCGCGCGTGACCGTCCACGTCGGGACGGTCGACGTCCCGCCCTCGCCCGGCGCGAACCACCGCCACGCCGCGGCACCCCCCCCGGCGAGGGCAAGGAAGAGGAACCAGGGCAGTGCGCTGCGGCGACGGGGACGCGAGGAGGTCATCTGGCCGGATCGTACCCGGTACACCGGGG
>JAYTCP010000021.1:0-2908 GCA_043736435.1 Planctomycetia bacterium
CTGTCCCACCTCGGCCCCCCGCACGGAGTCCTCGCGACGTGATCGCCCCGCGCACCTGGCTGACGCTCGCCCTCGGCGCCATCGCCGGCGCCGGCGTCACCGTCGCGGCCCTCTCGCTCATCTCCCTCCGCCGTGGCCCGAGGGCGTGCGAGGCGTCGTTCGACGACGGCGGCGCGACGGCCGCGCTGCGCGCGCGGGCCGAGGCGCCCACCGGCGGCGCCCTCTACCGCGTGAGCGACGGTCACCAGTCGAAGGAGCGATACCTGGTCGATCTGCCGAAGGACGGCCAGCGGGTCGTGAGCCTCCCGATCGACGGGGGGCGCCAGGCCCGCGTGCTCGCGAAGGAGCAGGTCCGCCGCATCCTCTTCCGCGACCTCGGGGTGTTCTTCTCGTCCTGGCGACCCGTCGAGCCGCCCGCCCTGGAGACGGTGGGCGGACGCGTGCTCGTGCGCTCCACGTGGGGCGGGCCCGACGACGACGGGTGGGCGCTCCGCGAGGTGTGGGTCGACCGCGCGACGAACGCGTTCGTGCGCATGCGCGACCGGACGCGGGACGGGCACACGATCCACGAGGTGGAGGTGCTGTCGAGGAGCCTCCGCCCCTTCGATCCCGTGCGCACGATCTTCGAGGCGTCCTACGTCGCGGTCCCCGAGCCGCGCCTGAATCCGAGCAACGCCCCGAGGTTCGACGACTTCGTGCGACAGGTCGGCCTGGCTCTCTACGTTCCGTCGCGCCTCCCGGCCCGCCTCCAGCGCGTCGACTACGCCTTCGAGGACCGCATCCGTGGCCGGATGCCGTCCGGCGCGAGGAAGGACCTGCCGGTCGCCTGGGTGACGTACAGCGACGGCGTCTCGCTGCTGAACTTCGTGTGCGCCGAGCCGGGCGACCTCGACCTCCTGACCGAGATCTCGAGGAGCGCAGAGGGCGTGGGGCGGGACATGGCGTGCCCGAGCCTGCCCGCGGACGCGCCCGAGGACCTGATCGGCGGGGACGGCCAGATCCGCGTGCGCCGCCGCACGAACGGCTGCCTGACGGTGCTGCGCCGCGACGGTCTGCCGGGCGGCGTCTCGGTGGTGCTCGTGTGCCAGGGCGGGATGCCCGTCGAGGTGCCGCTCGAGCTCATCCGCAGCCTGGTCCGCGTCCAGGTCCTCGATCGGGCGATCCCCGAGACGGTGGGCTCCCCCGACGCGACGCCGATCCCCTACGTCATTCCGGTCACGGACGGGACGACGTCACCGAAGTAGCGACGGCGCGCGCGCCGTGACGCGGCCGAGACCCGTCGGTGAATCGCCGGTGACCTCGTCGTCGTAGGGTATGGTGCTCGCTTCGCCCCGGGGCTCCCGTCACCGTGTACCGACGATTCCTCAGCGTCCGCTACCTCCGGACGCGCTTCGTCAACTTCCTCTCGGTCGCGGGCGTCATGATGGGCGTCGCGGTGATGATCGTCGTCACCTCGGTGATGGACGGCTTCCAGGTGAAGGTACGCGAGGTCCTGCGAGGGACGCTCTCCCACCTGCTCGTGTCGCCCAATCCGGGTCCCGCGGAGGACCGGACGTACGAAGACGTCTCGCGCGAGATCCGCCGGCACCCCGGCGTGCTCGCGACCGCGCCGCAGGTGAGCCTGTTCGTCGGCCATCCGTGGAAGACGGCCCGCCGGAACGCGCAGTCCCAGTTCCACCTCATGCAGGCGGCCGGCATCGACTGGCCGGCGGAGACCGGCCAGCTCGCGCTCCCGAAGAACGAGACGCCCGAGGAGCGCAAGGTGCGGCGGAGGCAGGAGGATGCCCGGGCCGTCGGCAAGCTCGCCGCGTACCTGAAGGCCGCGACCGACTTCGACCGGCCCTTCTTCCACCCGCTCGCGGAGGACCCGGACTTCCCGCGGGTCACCGGGATCTTCAGCGTCGCGTTCCTCAAGCTCTTCGTCGGCGACCACAAGGACCCGAAGGAGTTCGTCGGGCGCTACGTCGACATCCTGACGTTCCGCGAGGTCACCACCAACAAGGGCGAGACCGACTTCCGGACGAACACGTACCGGATCCTCGTCTCCGCCGTCTACGACTCGGACGACCAGAAGGCCGACGAGGCGCGCTTCTACCTCGACCGCAAGACGCTCGTCACCATGGAGAAGCTGCCCTCCGAGTACGACGAGGTCCGCGTTGCGCTCAAGGACTACGACCAGGCCGCCGGGGTCAAGCGCGACCTCCTCGAGCGCCTGCCGGGCTTCGGGGTGAAGACGTGGGAGGAGATCCAGGAGGTCTTCGTCAAGGCGATCAACAACGAGAAGGTGATGCTGCTCGTCGTCCTGTCCTTCATCGTGATGCTGGCGGGCTTCACGATCCTCGCGACCCTGACCCTCACGGTGGTCGAGAAGACGCGCGACATCGGGGTGGTGAAGGCGCTCGGAGGCACGACCGGCGGCATCCTCTCGATCTTCCTCCGCAGCGGCCTGCTGATCGGCATCCTCGGGAGCCTGCTGGGCGTCGGGCTCGGCCTCTTCGTGACCGACCACGTGAACAGCATCAAGGACGGCCTCGCGGCCATCGGCATCCACATCTTCCCGCCCGACGTCTACTTCTTCAAGGAGATCCCCACGCACGTCGACCTCTCGCAGGTCGCGGCGATCGCCGTCGGCAGCATCCTCCTCTCGTTCTTCGCGGGCCTCCCGCCCGCGCTGCGCGCCGCGCGCATGGATCCCGTGGAGGCGCTGCGCCATGAATGACCCCGTGGCCGCCTCCGCCCCCGTCGCGCTCTCCGCGCGCGGCCTGACCAAGCGCTACAAGATCGGCGCCGAGACGCTCGAGGTGCTCCGCGGCGTGGACCTCGACGTGCGCGAGGGCGAGATCCTCGCCATCCTCGGCACGAGCGGGTCGGGGAAGAGCACGCTGCTCCACGTCCTCGGCTGGCTCGA
>JAYTCP010000022.1:0-2305 GCA_043736435.1 Planctomycetia bacterium
CGCGAGGCGAAGAAGCAGGCCACCCTCGACCCCTCGTTCACGATCGGAGCCGGCACCGACCCGCGCATCACCTACACCGAGGGCGGCAGCGCCGACTTCACGACCCTGCTCCAGCGCCAGCTGTCGTTCGCGCAGACCCCGCTCGAGCAGCAGAAGACGATCCGCGAGTTCACCCGGATCGCCGGCACCGACGCCGGCGCCCGGGCCGTCCTCGCCCAGCAGGCGAAGACCGATCTCGCGCGCGCGCACCCCACCGACATCTCCACGCGGCTCGCGTGGAGCGTGATCCTCGCCGACCTCGAGGGCGTCGACGCCACGAGCGAGCTCGCGCCCACCTTCGCCGGCCTCGCCGACCCGCGGCCCCTGCTCAAGGCCGTCCACGCCGACGACGCGCGCGCGCTCGCCAGCAAGGCGTGCATCCAGGCCCGTCCGACGGACGGCCCGGCCTTCATCCTCGAGCTCGCGCTCGCCGAGGACCTCGTCCTCGCCGACGTCTTCGCCGACCACGCCCTCGCGAAGAAGGACAACGTGCTGCTCGAGAAGCTCCTCGGGCCCGTGTTCGCCGACCCCATGGCGCGCCCCCTGCTCTACGAGTGGGCCACCCGCGGGCTCGTGCGCGGCCGCTGGCCGGGCCGCCGGGCCGATCCCGCCCGCACCGCCGAGCAGGTGCTCAAGGTCCTCGACGGCACGGCGTACGCGTCGCGCCGCGAGGGCAGCGAGCGCAAGGCGAAGGCGGTCGAGGCGATGGCGAACCTCCTCGCCGACCGCAACTGCCGCATCATGGCCGACGCCTGCTCCGCGGTGGACGACGAGGGCGCCCGCCACCTCCTGCGCCTGATCAACCGCAACCAGGGCCTCAAGCCCCGCCTCCAGGAGAAGCTCGAGGACACGATCCTCCGCTCCCACCCGCAGGCCCTCGCGGCGACGCGCGTCGAGACCACGTCCGAGGCTCCGCTCTCCGAGATCTACGTCACCGCCGCCGGCATCGAGAAGATGCGGCGCGAGTACGACAGGATCGTGAACGAGGAGATGCCCGCCAACGCGTCCGAGATCCAGCGCGCGCGCGAGTTCGGCGACCTCTCGGAGAACGCCGAGTACCACGCCGCCCGCGAGAAGCAGGGCATGCTCCAGGCCCGCAGCAACATGATCAAGAGCACGCTCTCGCTCGCCCGCGAGATCCGGCCCGAGATCATCCGCACCGACGCCGTGTCGGTCGGCTGCCGCGTCCGCCTGCGCGACCCCGCCGGCAAGGAGGTGACCTACACCCTCCTCGGGCCCGCCGACATCGACGTGAAGCGCGGGATCATCAACTACCAGACGCCGCTCGGCCAGTCGCTCATGGGCAAGCGCCCGGGCGAGACGGTCAACCTCGAGGTCATGGGCGACAAGCACACGTTCGAGGTCCTCGAGATCGCCAGCGGGCTCTAGCGCAGGGGCGACCGCGGCCGTCGGCGGCCGGGGTGCGCGGCCGGCGACGGAACGCGGTCTCCGGGTCGGGTGGCCCCAAGACACGCGGTCCTCGTCCCCGCTTCCTCGGCCGGCGGCGGAACGCGGTCGAAGAGTCGGGGACGATCCGTCCGGAGCAGACGGGGAGGCGGGAACGCCACCGTCTGGGGTGCCCCTCGCGATCGGACCGCCGCAGGCGTTCGCTGAGCCCGCGGCCTCTACCCCCTCGCGCCGCCGGCCGGGGGCCTGCCCTCGGCCGCCGGCCCGGGCGACGTCGCCGCGACCAGGTTCACGATCCGGGCCAGCTCCCGGATGTCGAACGGCTTCATGAGGTACTTCAGCCCGAGCTTGTCCAGGTCGTGGAACGTCTGGTGCTCGATCTTGCCGGTCATGATCACGACGCGGGGGGCGAGGTCGGGCCAGGTCTCGCGGATGCGGTTGAGAAGCCCCATCCCATCGAGCTCGCCCGGCATCAGGAGGTCGGTCAGCACCACGTCGTAGGGCGTGCGCGCGATGCACTCGAGCGCGTCGGAGGAGTCCTTCGCCGTGTCCACCTCGTAGCCCTGGAGCTTCAGCACGCTCATCACGATGTCGCGCACGACGAGCTCGTCGTCCACGACGAGCACCCTCCGGGAGGTCCCGGGCGCCTCGCCCCGCTCCCGCGGCTCGGCCTGCGGCGTGGGCTCCTCGGCGGTCGAGGGCCTGCAGGGCAGGCGGATCGTGAAGGTCGCGCCGCGCCCGGGATCGGACTCGACGGAGACCGTGCCGCCGTGGTCCGTCACGATGCCGAAGACGATGCCGAGCCCCAGGCCCGTGCCGTGCTCGCGCAGCGTGAAGAACGGCTCGAACACGCGCTCGA
>JAYTCP010000023.1:0-5462 GCA_043736435.1 Planctomycetia bacterium
CTCAAGGAGATGAAGGCGGTCCACGAGGGGATGATCCAGGAGGCCCTCTCCGTCCAGAAGACGGATGGGGGGCTCATGGGCGGCATCCTCGTCCGGCTCGGCCACGTGGACGAGAAGACCCTCATGGCCGCCCTGGGCCGCCAGGCCGGCTTCGAGACGGTGGACCTCTCCAAGGTCGAGATCACCGCCGAGCTGGCGAGCGCGATCGACGCGAACACGGCGCGCATCTTCGGGGTCGTCCCGGTCCGCCGCGAGGGGGGCACGCTGACCGTCGCGATCAGCAACCCGTCGAACATGAACGTGCTCGACGACCTGCGCTTCCTCACCGGCGGCGACGTGGTGGGGGTGCTGGCGTCGGAGGCCCAGGTGAAGGAGGCGGTCGAGCGCTGGTACGCCGGCGGGGGGACCGAGCTCTCGAGCCTCGTCGAGGAGGCCGCCGCGACCTCCGCGCCGAGGGGCTCCGCCCGCGGCGGCATCGACCTCGCCGACGCCGAGGCCATGGCCAACTCGGCCCCGGTCATCAAGCTCCTGCAGTACATCCTCTTCCAGGCCATCCGGGACCGGGCCTCGGACATCCACCTCGAGCCGTTCGAGGCGGACTTCAAGATCCGCTACCGCGTGGACGGCGTGCTGTACGACCTCGAGGCGCCGCCGCCCCACCTCGCCCCCGCGCTCATCAGCCGCGTGAAGGTCATGAGCGGCCTCGACATCGCCGAGACCCGGATGCCGCAGGACGGGCGCATCGAGATCACGATCGGCGGGCGCTCCGTGGACCTGCGCGTGAGCACGCTGCCGACCATGTTCGGTGAGTCGTGCGTCCTGCGCATCCTCGACCGGGGCGTGGTCTCCCTCGACCTCACCCAGATCGGCCTGCGCGCCCAGGAGCTCGACGCCCTCAAGCGGCTGCTCCAGCTGCCGCACGGGATCGTGCTCGTGACGGGCCCCACGGGCTCGGGCAAGACCACCACGCTCTACTCGTGCCTCAACACCGCCAACGACGTCGGCGTGAAGATCATCACGACCGAGGACCCGGTGGAGTACGAGCTCGAGGGCGTCGTCCAGATCCAGGTGAACGAGGAGATCGGGGTCACGTACGCGAACTGCCTGCGCTCGATCCTGCGCCAGGACCCCGACATCATCCTGGTGGGCGAGATCCGCGACCTCGAGACCGCGCAGATCGCCGTGGAGGCCTCGCTCACGGGCCACCTCGTCTTCTCGACCCTGCACACGAACGACGCGCCGCTGGCGGTCACCCGCCTCATGGACCTCGGCATCGAGGCGTTCCTCGTCTCGGCGACCGTCGAGGCCATCCTCGCCCAGCGCCTCGTGCGCAAGATCTGCACGCCGTGCAAGGTGACCTACGAGCCGAGCCCCGAGGTCCTGACGGAGCTCGAGCTCAAGCCCGGGCAGCTCGGCTCGAACCGCTTCGCCTACGGCCGTGGGTGCCCGGCCTGCAACGGGACCGGCTACAGGGGCCGCATGGCGATCTTCGAGATCCTCATGGTGTCGGAGATGCTGCGGCAGATGATCATCGACCACGCGTCGAGCGACGTGATCCGCGACCAGGCCCGCCGCGAGGGGATGCGCACCCTCCGCGAGTCGGGCCTGCTCGCGATCTTCGACGGGCTCACCACCGTCGAAGAGGTACTCCGCGAGACCATGACGGACTGACCGAGGAGCCCCCATGCCGAAGATCCCCGCAGGTGCGTCGCAGCCGGGCAAGGCCCCGGCCGGCAAAGGGCCCGCGGTCCGTGCCTCCGCCGCCCCCGCCGCCGCCAAGGCCGAGAAGCGGCCGCGCGGCCGCGCGACCGTGAAGGCGCTGACGCAGTTCACCTCGCAGCTCTCGACCCTCCAGGACGCGGGCCTCCCGATCGTGCGGAGCCTCAAGATCCTCGAGGGCCAGCTCGAGCGGGGCCCGCTCAAGAGCACCCTCTCCGACGTCACGGAGGACGTCGAGTCGGGCTCGCCGCTCTCCGACGCGCTCGCCAAGCACCCCCAGACGTTCGACGGCCTGTACACGAACATGGTGAAGGCGGGCGAGGCGGGCGGCGTGCTCGACGTGATCCTGTCGCGCCTCGCGGGCTTCATGGACAAGGCCCAGAAGCTCCGCCGCAAGGTGAAGGGCGCGATGATCTACCCGATCGTCGTGCTCGTGGTGACGGTCTCGATCCTCCTCCTGATCATGATCTTCGTGGTGCCGAAGTTCGAGGAGGTCTTCAAGCAGATCCCCGGCATCGGCGAGCTCCCCGCGATCACGCGCGGCCTCCAGTCCGTGTCGCGCTTCCTGGTGGACCGCTGGTACGTCGTGTTCGGCTCGATCTTCCTCCTGGTCGTGGGCATCCGCGCGTTCAAGATGAGCGCCCCGGGCCGGCGGTTCTTCGACCGCCTGCGCCTCCGTCTGCCCATCATCGGGCCCCTCGTGCGCAAGATCGTGGTGGCCCGGTTCACCCGCACGCTCGGCACCCTGATCGCGTCCGGCGTGCCGATCCTCGAGGCCCTCTCGATCTGCAAGAACACCGCGGGCAACGTGGTGCTCGAGGAGGCCCTCGACAAGGTGCACGAGTCGGTGCGCGAGGGCGAGTCCATCGCGGAGCCGCTCGGCGAGTCCGGGATCTTCGACGACATCGTGGTGAACATGATCGACGTGGGCGAGGAGACCGGCGAGCTCGACAAGATGCTCATCAAGGTCGCCGACAACTACGACGAGGAGGTGGACGTCGCCGTCGGCTCGCTGGTCAGCATCATCGAGCCCCTGCTCATCCTGTTCATGGGCGGCGCCGTCTTCCTGATCGTGCTCGGCCTGTTCCTGCCGCTCATGAAGCTCATCCAGGGCGTCGGCCAGAGCATGTAGACGGAGAGCCTCCGTGCCGGCGGCTGTTCCTCGGGCGCCGGCCTTCGCGGCCGGCGCCCGAGGGCCGCGCCTCCCCCCGGGGCGCCTTCGCGTAGACTGGCGGCGCCATGTCGCTGCGCACGAAGATCCTCGCCGCGGTGGTCGGGCTCAACCTGCTCGTCCTCCTCCTCGGGGTGGTCGTGCTGCTCGCGGCCCCGCCCTCGTCGCCTGGCGTGCCGGCCGGGCTCGTGGTCCGGGTGCAGCGCCTGGCGGGGGACAGCGTCCCGAGCGCGGCGGCCCGCGACGCGCGTCTTCGCGAGGTCCTCGCGCTCCGCCGCGAGGAGCCGAGCGTCCTCGCCATGGTCGTGCTCGACGAGCAGGAGGACGCGTTCGGCACCCCCAGGACGGTGACCGTCCCCGGCCTGGACTCGACCCCGGCCGACGTCGCGCGGGCCATCGAGCTCCATCGCGAGGCCCGCAAGCAGGACCGCGTGCAGGTGCGCGACGGCGAGCTCGCGATCCTCCTCGCCGGAGGACTGGGGGAGGCCGGCGTGGTCTACGCCGAGGGCCGCCGCCAGGGTCTCTACGTGCGGTGGGACGCCCGCGAGGGCGACCTGTCCAGCGTGCGGACCCTCTACTTCACGCTGCTGATCGGCCTGCTCCTCGTCACGGGCGTCGCCTGGACCCTCCTCTCCCGCCTCGTCGTGCGACCCCTCGCCGTCCTCGCCGAGGCGGCGTCGCGGGTCGCCGGCGGCGACCGCGAGACGAGCGTGCCCACCTCGGGGACGGGCGACGAGTTCGACCGCACGGCCATGGCGTTCAACCGCATGGCCCGGGAGGTCGCCGAGCACCAGAGCCACCTCGAGAGCCGCGTCCTCGCCGCGATCGACCGGAGCCGCAAGGCCGAGCGCCACCTGGTCATCGCCCAGCGGCTCGCCTCGACCGGAAAGCTGGCCTCGGGGATCGCCCACGAGATCAACAACCCCCTCGGCGGCATGCGCAACGCCGTCCGGGCCCTCGCGCGCGGCGACCTCGACGCCGCGAAGACGGAGGAGTACCTCGACCTCGTCCAGGACGGGCTCGCCCGCATCGAGGACACGGTGAAGAAGATCCTGTCCTTCACCCCGCGCGCGGTCGAGGCGCGCGCCACCGACCTGGCCGACGTCGCGCGCCGCGCGGTCGGGCTGGCGCGCCACCGGATCGAGCGCCGAGGGGTGCGCCTCGTGACCCGCGGCCTCGACGGCGCGCCGGTGCCGGTCTTCGGCGACCCGCACGAGCTCGCCCAGGTGGCCCTCAACCTCGTCCTCAACGCCGGCGACGCGATCCCCGAGCACGACGAGGAGGGCGGACCGAGGGCCGGAGACCGCGGCGTCGTCGAGGTGGAGGTGGTCGAGACCGGCGACCTGGCCGTCCTGCGCGTGACCGACGACGGGGTGGGCATGACGCCCGACGTGGCCGCCCAGTGCTTCGACCTGTTCTTCACGACGAAGGAGGTCGGCGAGGGCACCGGCCTCGGGCTGGCGGTCGTCCACAACATCGTGACGAACCACGGGGGCCGCATCGAGGTCGACACGGCCCCCGGCCGGGGCACGACCTTCCGCGTGCTCCTGCCCCGAGAGCCCGCAGCCGTGGAGGGGGAAGGGGGGGGCGCTGGGGGGGGGAAGGCCGCCGTCGCGGGGGGGGAGCCCCCGGCGGCGGACCCGGCCCATCCCCCCCCGCGCCGCGAGGGGCGGTCGCCACTGGCACCCCCGGTCTCCGGCGATGCCCGCGACCTCGTTCCGTGACGCTCCGGCGAGAGCGCCAGCGAGAATCGACGCGCGTCTTCTACCGGCGCCCATCAGGCGCCGAGGAGGGGGAGGCCGCGTGTCGCGGCCGGCGTGGGGGAGGGTCCGCCTCCCCCACCAGCAAGGAGACACAGCGCCTGAGCAATTCTTGCTCAGGCTCTGCGACGCTCCGGGCATTCTCTGTAGACTCTGTGCCCACCGCCGCGGATCGTGTCCAAAGCGTCCCGTCTCCTTCGAACTTCCCTCCCAAGGGATCCGAGTCGGCGCGTTGGCCAGCTCCCTGGTGGGTCGGCGGGATGCGCCGGCGTGAAACGTAGTGGACGGGCCCCTGGCCCCCGTTCGGAGGTATCCGCGATGGATCGTCGTTCCCTGGTGATCGGATTCCTGGCCGGTGGCTGGCTCGCGACGCTCGCCGTCGGCTTCCTCCCCTCGATCTCGCCCTCCGCCCGCGCCGAGGACGCGCCGCCGACCGCCGGCATGGCCCCGCCGTTCGATCCGGTCGACCCTACGTCGCCCGGCCGAACGGTCAATCCCTCGGGGGCGGGTGGGGTCACGCGCGGCATCCCGAGCCCCGGGGGGGGCACTGCGGCCTGGAACAACAAGGCCATCGCCCTGTCCGGGTCGGTCGGGAGCGGCGAGAGCGTCGTCTACTACTTCGACACCGAGCAGCAGCGCGTCCTCGTCTACCAGTTCAAGACCGGCGACCGGGGAGGCATCAAGCTGATGGCCGCCCGGCACATGGACTACGACCTGCGGCTCGAGGAGTACCGGGACCTCAGCGAGAAGAGCCGGGACGATCTCAAAGCCGCCTACGACAACACCTTCGGTCGTCGGGTGGGGGGGGCCAA
>JAYTCP010000024.1:0-1565 GCA_043736435.1 Planctomycetia bacterium
CGAGGCGCGGGGCCCGGCGGGGCTCCAGGACGGCCCTCGGGGCCGCCGGGCGGGGAGCCGGCTGTCCGAGCCGGTGCGGCGCGCGATCGTGATGCTCAACCGCTCGGCGAAGAGCACCGAGCGCTTCGCCTGGCAGGAGGAGCACAGGTTGCGCGTGCGGCAGGAGAAGGCGAGCAGGTGCTCCTCGCGGCAGGTGGGACACCGGATGCGCGCGAAGCCGCCGAAGAGCCGGCCGCACTCGCGATAGCGGTGAACGCTCCGGGGAACGACCTTGCGCAACGCCCCGTGGCGCTCCTCGAAGCGCTCCTCGTGCGCGTAGGCGTAGTCGTCGAAGTGGCGTTCGAGCACGCGGTAGGTGGGCGCACGCTCCGGGTGGCGTGGCCGGTAGTGCGGCGGCGGAGGGGCGTCGGCCAGGGGGAGGGCGGGGCGCATGCGGGCGCGGCGCCCGCCCGATCGCGGGGCCGCACGAGGCACACGCCCAGCACCCAGCCCGGGTCACGACGGACGGCGCGTCGTTGCGATCCGGCTTCTGCCCCCCCGCGAAACCGACGGGTGGAGACGCAGCGCGTCCCCCTCCCTTCCCTGCGCCCCCAGAACTCAAGAAGCGCTGCCTCCTCCCGCGCCGAGCCCCAGACGCCGGCCGCGTCCGGCCGGGACGTCCCCGCCGCTCCACGTCCGCTTGACCCTCGACTCCGAGGGCAGGCCGGGCACGTGGCGCCCGCGCTGCGTCTGGCGCACGAAGCCTACCCCCACCCACGAAGCGGCCCCGGCGCACTCTGGGAGCGCCGGGGCCGCGGAGAGCGCTGCGGGCGCGCGACCTTAGAAGTCGCCGCCCATGCCGCCCATGCCGCCCATCCCACCGCCGCCGCCGCCCGCGCCCGCGGACGCCTTCTTGGGCTCGGGGATCTCGGCGATGATGGCCTCGGTGGTGAGGAGCAGGGTCGCGATGGAGGCCGCGTTCTCGAGCGCCGCGCGCACGACCTTCGTCGGGTCGATCACGCCGGACTTCACCAGGTCCTCGTACGTGTCGGTGGCCGCGTTGTAGCCGAAGTTGACCTCCTTCGACTCACGGACCTTCTGGAGGACGATGGAGCCGTCCACGCCCGCGTTGGCCGCGATCTGCTTGAGCGGCGCCTCGAGGGCCCGCCGCACGATCATCACGCCGACGCGCTCGTCGCCCGTGACCTTGAGGGCCTCGAGCGCCGGGATCGCGCGCACGAGCGCCACGCCGCCGCCGGGGAGGATGCCCTCCTCGACCGCCGCGCGCGTCGCGTGCAGGGCGTCCTCGACGCGGGCCTTCTTCTCCTTCATCTCCGCCTCGGTGGCCGCGCCCACGTTGATCTGGGCGACGCCGCCGGCGAGCTTCGCGAGGCGCTCCTGGAGCTTCTCGCGGTCGTACTCGCTCGAGGTGCCCTCGAGTTCCTTCTTGATCTGGGCGATCCGCGACTGGACGGCTTCCTTCTTGCCGCCCCCGTCGATGATCGTCGTCTCCTCCTTGCCCACGATCACGCGCTTCGCGGTGCCGAGGTCCTTGAGGTCGAGCCCCTCGAGGTCGATGCCCAGGT
>JAYTCP010000025.1:0-13487 GCA_043736435.1 Planctomycetia bacterium
CGTCGGCCCGCGCGGGGAGGCATGCGGCGCCCCACATCAGAACGGCGAGGGCGGTTCGGCGCATGGTCGGCACTCCGGACGGGGGAAGAGCCCCAGGGGATCGTACGATCCCAAGCCATGGGAACGCCTCCCCGGTTCGAACGCGTCACCCCGGCGCTCGTCGCCGAGCTGTCCGCCATCGTGGGCGCGGCGAACGTGATCACACGCGCCGAGGACCTCGAGCGGTACGGCCGCGACGAGAGCGAGGACCTCTTCGTCCCGGCCGAGGTGGCGATCCGTCCCGGGTCGACGGAGGAGATCTCGCGGGTGATGGCGCTCGCCACGCGCGCGCGCGTGCCCGTCACGCCGCGAGCCGCGGGCACCGGGCTCTCGGGTGGCGCGATCCCGGTCTTCGGGGGGATCGTCCTCTCGTGCGAGCGGATGGACCGTCTGCTCGAGCTCGACGAAGACAATCTGATGGCGGTGGTGCAGCCCGGGCTGATCACCGAGCGCCTCCAGACCGCCGTCGAGGCGAAGGGTCTCTACTATCCGCCCGACCCCGCGAGCCGCGGCTCGTGCACGATCGGCGGCAACGTCGCGGAGAACGCGGGCGGCCCCCACTGCGTGAAGTACGGCCTCACGAAGGACTACGTCCTCTCGCTCGAGTGCGTGATGCCCGACGGCCGCGTGATGCGCACGGGCGGGAAGCTCCGCAAGGACGTCGCGGGCTACAACCTGACCCAGCTCGTGGTGGGGAGCGAGGGCACCCTCGCCGTGGTCACCGAGGTGACCTTGCGCCTGATCCCCCTCCCGCGCTTCCGCCGGCTCGTGTTCGCGCCGTTCGGAGACCTCGACGCGGCCGCCCGCGGCATCGGCGCGATCTACCGCGCCCGGATCACCCCCTCGGCCCTCGAGCTCATGGAGCGCTCGGCGCTCCGCGCCGCGCAGGACCACCTCGGCCGGGAGGTCCCCCACGCGGACGCCGAGGCGACGATCCTCGTGGAGGTGGACGGGACCGACGAGGCGTCGGTCGAGGCGGACCTCGTGCGCGTGGGCGAGGTGCTCACCGAGGCGGGCGCCCTCGACGCGGTGCTCGCCGACACGCCCGCGAAGGAGAAGGACCTCTGGCGGGTGCGCCGCTGCATCGGCGAGGCGGTCAAGAAGATCGCGTCCTACGTCGAGTGCGACACCGCGGTCCCCCCGAGCCGCGTCCCCGACCTGATCCGCGGCGTGCGCGCGGTGGCGGCGAGGTTCGGCATCCGCCAGATCACCTACGGGCACGCCGGCGACGGCAACCTCCACGTGAACGTGCTCTCCGACCTCGCCGACCCCGTCGAGCGCGAACGCGTGCTGCGCCCCGCGATCGAGGCGATCTTCGACGTCGCGACGTCCCTCGGGGGCACGATCACCGGCGAGCACGGGGTCGGCTGCGTGCAGAGTCGCTACCTCCCCAAGTGCCGCGACGCGACGGCGATGGCGGCGATGAAGGCGGTCAAGGACGCGTGGGACCCGCTCGGGATCCTCAACCCGGGCAAGGTCTTCTTCGACCTCCCCTTCGACGTCTTCCCGCGGCGCTCCCGGCAGGCGCCGACTCCGGGCGGATGGGCGTGAGCGGAGCGTCGCTCCCGCTGCCGGGCCGCGCCTACCTCGAGCGGCTCGCCGCGCCGCGGCGCCAGGGCGACCTCGAGCCCGCCGACGCCGCGGGCGAGGTCGGGAGCGTGGTGGGCGGCCTCGGCGTGCGCATCACGCTGCGCTTCTCGAAGGACGCGGCGCAGCCGCGGCGCATCGCCTCGGTGCGCTGGCGGTCCCTCGGCAGCCTCGCGGCGACCGGACCCGCCGAGGTGCTCGCGGAGCTCTCCGTCGGCCGCGACGAAGCGGAGGCGCGCGCGATCGGCGTCGCCGACCTGCTCGGCCCGCTCGGCCCGGATCTCCCCCCCGCCGTGGTGCGGGCCGCGGACCGCGTCCTCGAGGCCCTCGGGCTCGCGCTCGACGACGGGAGGGCGGCCGCGTCGGTCATGAGCCCGGGGATGCTCGTGTGTCGATGCCTCTCCGTGGGCGACCGCGCGATCCGGCGCGCGATCCGCCAGGGGGCAGAGGACATCGAGAGCATCGGGCTCGCGTGCGCGGCGGGGCAGGGCTGTCACACCTGCTGGCCCGACCTGCGCGAGCTCCTCGACGACGAACGGTGGAGGCGCCGGCCCCCGGTGGGGCCCCTCGGGCCCCGGCACACCCACTCCACGGACCCCTTGCTCGCCGCCGTCGAGGCGATCGTGCGGCCGCTTTGGCGGGCGCAGGGGGTCGCCCTCGGCCGGATCGAACGCGACGGCGGCGCGGTGCGTCTCGAGATCACGCAGGTGGCGCGCGGCGCGCTGGCGAGCGAGATCGGGGCCATCGCGCTCGCCCGACACGCCCTGCGCGAGACGATCGCCGAGGGGCTGCGCGTCGAGCCTTCCCCCCCGGTCCACCGGCCCGAGGTCCCGGGGCCATCCGGACGTTCATAGGGGAGAGGCCTCTCACCGATATACTCCCCACGTCGTACCCGAGGCCCCCATGCCCCACGCCGAGACGAAGCCCGCGTTCTCCACCTCAGAGGCAAACAAGGTGCTCCCCCTCGTGCGGAGCATCGCGGCGGACGCCGTCGCCGACACGGCCCGCTTGCAGGAGCTGGGGAGCGAGCGGCGCGCGATCGAGGGCCGTCCCAACGCCGCGGCGCACCGCGCGACGCTCGACCGCCTGCGCGCCGAGGCCGAGGAGCGCGCCCGCCGGGTCGACGGGTACGCCCGCGAGCTGGCCGAGCTCGGGGTGTCGCTCCAGGACCCCTCCCGCGGGCTCGTCGACTTCCCGAGCGAACGGCTGGGCCGCCCAGTCCACCTCTGCTGGGTGCTCGGCGAGGCCACGGTCTCGCACTGGCACGGCCTCGACGAGTCGTTCGAGGACCGCCGCCCCATCGATCCGCCCAAGCGCCCCGCGCCGGAGAAGCGGACGACGGGGGACACGCCCGCGTGACCGGGGGTGTTGGCAGCCCGGACAAGCGGCCCCTGCGCGATCGCGTGATCCTGGTGGTCGGCGCGGGCGACCCTCCGACGCGCACGATGGCGCTCCACGCGGCCGCCCGGGGTGCCGCGATCGTGTGCGCAGGCCCGGTCCTCGCCCCGGTGCTCGAGACGGCGGGCCTCGCGGCGGCCACGGGCGGGACCGCCCGCGTGATCGAGACGGCGGCGCCTCCGCTCGGCGGCCTCGAGCTTGCGCGCGCGGCGGCCGCGGTGCTCGCGCCTCCGACCGACGCGATGATCGCCGAGGCGGCGTTTCCCTCCCCGTTCGCGGCCCACGCCGCGGGAGCCGCGCTCGCCGCCGTGCTCGCCCACGGAGCGCGCACCCTCCTCGTACCGGCCCGCCCCGAGGGCGGCTCCAAGTCGCACGCGACGCGGGTGCTCGATGGGTGGATCGCGGAGCGCGCGGCCGCCTCCACGCTCCGCCCCACGGACACGGACGAGCCACGTCCGCGTCCGCGATAGGGGCCGCCGTGGCCGAAGCCGCCCCGCGTCCGCCGTTTCACACGCACGTGGTGATCTGCCAGGGCACCTCGTGCACGGAGCGGGGGCAAGGGCTTCCGGCGCGCGCGCTCCGCGACGCCCTCTTCGAGGCGGGCCTGCAGGAGAGCGTGCGCGTCACGCGGGCCACGTGCCTCAACCTCTGCGCGCTCTCGCCGAACGCGGTCGTGTACGCGGCCGCGCCCGGCGCCCCCTCGGGCGGCGCGTGGTACTGCGGCCTCACGCCCGAGAAGGTGCGCCGCATCGTGGCCGAGCACGTGCAGGGCGGCACGCCGGTGGAGGCGCTCCTCCATCGGTGGAGCGACCCGACGGGGATCGTGCCGGGGTAGCGGCGCAGCGGGCTTGAGGAGGAGGGGGGCGTGGGGGGAGGATTTCGGGCACGATGGTGGGCTCGGCGGCGTCCACGTCCATGGGAGGTGCCCACATGGAACCGGCAGCACGTACCTCGTCGTGGGGCCGCCTGTTGGCGGTGACCGGCTGCGTGGGCCTCTTCGTCGCGGGCGCGCTGTGGCTCGCGAAGGGGCTCCAGCGGGACGAACGCACGGGCACGCCGACGTCGGTCGCGGGTGAGCCCCGCCCGACGGACGGGGGTCCCCCGTCCGCGCCGGCGTCGCTCGCGACGGCGCCGCGGCCCCCGGCGCCCCCCCCATCCTCTGCAGCGCCCGTCCCCCCTCCGAACGCGTCGCCGCCCGCGCCCCCTGGCGACCCCTCGGGCGGTGCGCCCCAAAAGCCTCGGCAGGGAAGCCGTGTCGCCGGCGTCGTGGTGCACCCCGACGGCACGCCCGTCGGGGGCGTGACCGTCTGGGCCGAACCCGCCGACGGAGGCAAGCGGAGCCGCGTCTATGCGAGGACGGGTGCCGACGGCGCCTATCTCCTCGAGGGTCTCCCCGCCGGTCGCTGGCGCGTGCAGGTGCGTCGCGCGGACCGCGTGGTGGAGATCGAGACGGTGGACGTGTCGGGCGCGACGGACGTGGAGCACCGCGTCGCGAGGGGAGAGCTCCCGCCGCCGTCGGCGGCGTGGCTTGCGGCAACGGTGCGGGTCCTCGGACCCGACGGCAAGCCGGTCCCGTTCGCTCGCGTCGCGGTGCTCCTGGCGCAGGCGCCTGAGCGGGGTCCCACGGGGGCCGCGGGCTTCGGAGGCTTCGCCGACTTCGAAGACGGTTTGTTCTACCGCGGCGGGCCGGAGAGGACGGGGACGACGTACCTCGTCTTCGCCGCGGCCCCGTCGCCGAGCGGGACCCGCCTCGGCTACGCCCCGGCTCGGTTCGTCGCCGAGAAGCCGGCCGACGGGCAGGTCGAGCTGCGGCTCGAGGTGGGCCCGACGATCGAGGGACGCGTCGAGGACGAGGACGGGAAGGGGGTCGCCGGGATCCCCGTCGAGGCGTATCCCCCCGAGGCTGTCGTGGGCAAGGCCGGGACCTCCCCGCAGCTGCCCCTCCACCTCGACGAGGCCGTCTCGGATCCGTCGGGCGCCTTCGTGCTCCGCGGCGTCGGGACCGGCCCCGTGCTCGTCGTTGCGCACGGCCAGCCGCCGTTCGTTCGGGCCGGGCCCAGCACGACCGTCCCCGGCGGCGCGCGCGCGGTCCGCCTCGTCCTGCGAAAGGGCGTGGAAGCGCGCGTCACCGTGCTCGACCCCGCGGGCCAGCCCGTCGCGAAGGCCACCGTCGACGCGGGGATTCCCTTCCTCAAGACGAACGACGAGGGCGTCCTCGTGCTCACGGGCCTCGATCCCGCGGCGGACACGATCCTGCGGGTGAGTCCCCCGCTCTCGCGCGCCGATCTTCGTCCCACCGCGCTCTCTCCGTGGAAGCCCGCGGACGTCACGGTGCGCCTCGAGCGCGGCCATCACCTCAAAGGACGCATCGTCGGCCCGGACGGGACCGCGGGCGTCCCCGGCACCGTCCAGCACCTCGTGGGGACCGACTGGAAGCCCGTTGCGGGGACGCAGCGCGACGGCACCTTCGAGCTTCGCGGCATGCCCGAGGGCCCCTGGACCCTCCGCGCGTCGGGGTTCACGCCCGATTCGCCGAAGGGGCCCCAGGTCGTGGTGCGGGACGAGTCCACCGAGGTGCGCCTCGTGCTGCCCGCCGCCCCAGCGTGGCCGACGGGCAGGTAGGACGCGGCCTCCTCCGCGGCCATGTCCCCTCACGTATCCTCTTCGGCGGAGGACCGACTGCGTGCGCCGCGTGAACCGCTCGCTCCGGCTGGCGCTGCTCGCCATCGCGATCGGCATCGTCGTCACGATCCTGCTCGGGAATCCCGGGGGCGGCGGGGGCGCAGGCGACGGCGCGGGCCCCGACGCGGTCGGGACGGACGCGGCATCTGCGATCGCGCCCCCGACCGTCCTCACCTCCGCACCACGGGCGGATGCGCCGTCGCCGGCCGCCACGCCGACTCCCCCCACCACCATTCCTCCGCCGCTCGGGCGCTCCCCGCGCACCGTGCGCATCCTCGGACCGGACGGTGCACCGGTCCCGTTCGCGCGCGTGGGTGTGCTGCTGCCTCGGCCGCCTGCCGAAGTGGCGAAGCTCGGGGCGATGCGCATCGAGGCGTTCATCGACGTCACGAACGGGCGTTTCGAACGTCGCGATCCAGAGCGCCCCGGCACGACGTACGTCGTCCTCGGCGCGGCGGCGTCCGCCGATGCGCCGCCCCTCGACTACGCACCGGCCCGTGTCCGCCCCGATGCATCGACGCCGCACGAGTCCGAGGTTCGCCTGGAACCGGGCCTCACGATCGAGGGCCGCGTGGTGGACGGCGGGGGCAGAGGGATCGACGGGATCCTCGTCGAGGCGTACCCGGTCGAAGCGCGGCAGGATCGCCCAGGAACTCCCCCCAGGATTCCCCTCGTCCTCGCGGAAGCGCACTCGGATGCGTACGGGGCGTTCGTCCTGCGCGCCATGGGCAACGCTCCGGTGCTCGTGGTCGCGCGGACGCAGGGCATGCTCCTCGAGCCAGGGTCCGAGGCGACCGTTGCGGGAGGCGCGCGCGACGTGCAACTCGTGTTGCGGGCGGGACGGGAAGTGCGGATCACCGTGCTTGATCCGGACGGGCGCCCCATCGCAGGCGCTCGCGTCTTCACGAGCGCCGCGGACTCGCGGATGAGCCGGGGTCTCGTGCGCGTGGGCCGCGTCTCCGGCTCGGGAGCGCCACCGGGAGATCGGGGACGCCCGCCCGCTGGGATCGGCCTGACCTTTTCGAACGGCGACGGCGTCGCGCTCCTCGTGGGGCTCGACCCCTACGAAGAGGTGGCGTTGGACGTGTCCGCCGGGCCGTTACGGCCGGGGCTGCTGCCCGTGCGCCTACCCCGATGGAGGCCGGCGGATTCGACGATCCGTCTCGAGGCTGCCCATGTCCTCCGCGGGCGCGTGACCCTGCCGGACGGGAGTCTCGGTCCCACCGCCAGCATCGAGCGGTTCGATGGAACCCGCTGGGAGAGGGTGGGCTCCACCGGGAAGGACGGCGGATTCGAGCTTCGGGGCCTGCCGGCGGGCCCTTGGACGCTCCGAGCGGCGCTCTTCGCCTCCACACGGGTGGGCCCCGAGGTCGTCGTCGCCGACGAGACCACCGAGGTACGTCTCGTGCTGCCCGAGGCGGAGCCCGCGCAGAAGTAGCCGACACGATTAGGGGGGCCGGCTGCGAGGGCCTCCTGAGGGCCTCGACGGGGGGGAAGCGCAGCCCCCACTCGCCTTGCGCCGTTCGACGGGAAATCGGTCGTGGTGCGCACTGTCGGTGGGTGGGGCTACATTACGAACAATTCACGAACACCCGTGATGGAGCCTTCCATGACATTCATGAGCCGCTGCCGGTCCCTCACCCCCTCCTCCCGCGCGCCGAACGCGCCGAACGTGCGGCAACTCGCCCTGACGGGCTTCTCGACGGCCTGACGCGTTCGGCGCCCCAAAATTGACTGTTTTTGACTCCGGCCGGGCCCACCGTCCGTCCCGAGGGGGGCCGCCCCGTCCACTGCGGTCGCCCACGCCCGTTCGCGTACCCTCCTCTCCGGAGGACTGCGTGCGCCGTTTGATACACCCCGTCTGGTTGCTCGGGATCGGGCTCGGGGTCACGGCGGCCGTTTTCAGGGGAATCCTCGGGGGCGGCGGGGGCGAGGACCGCTCGTCGGTACCCGGTGCCGCCTCGATCGACACCGGCGACGTGAGCCTTCAGGGAGCGGGCCTGCTGACCGAAGGCGAACGGTCTCGGCCGAGGGAGCGACCGCTTGACGTCGTGAAGCCGGCCCCCGCCGTCTCGTCGGACCCCGCGAGACTCGGCGAGGCCGTCGGGCAGGTCGTGGACGCCGACGGGCGCCCCGTGGTCGCCATGGTGTCGCTGTACCTGGATGGCGCGGGCTACGGACCGTACTCCTCCGCGACGACGGACGCGGCCGGGCGATTCCGGATTCGACCCCGCTCCCATGGCCCCGCGGAATGGACGGGGGTCGTCGCGCTCGTCCGGCCGCTCGGCTTCACCGCGCCCCTCACGCCGACACGCGCCGGTGCGGACCCGCTCCGGATCGTGGCGACTCGGGCGCGGGAGGCGCGCATCCGCGTCGTGGACGAGACCGGCACGGGCGTCGGCATCGCCCGGGTCCGAGCCGGCGCCGCGGTCGAGTGGACCTCCATGAGGTTCTCCCGTCCCTGGATCGACCGGGCCGAGGAGCTCGCCTCCTGGCTCGGACGGGACACGTACACCGACCGGGCCGGCATCGCGCTGGTGATGCAGCCGCCGACGCCCACGAGCGTCGTCACGGTGACCGGACCCCTCGACCGGGATCTCCTGCCGGCCAGGCTCGTCGGGTGGGACGGCGGCGATGCCACGGTCCGCATGACCGCGAAGCCACGCGTCGAGGGAACCGTGCGGGAGAGCGACGGCAGCCTCCTCACCGAAGGGAAGGTCTGGTGGCGCCGTTCGGGCACCGACGAGTGGAAGGAGGTCCGCGTCGAGTACGACGGCACCTTCTCGATCGACTGCGGGGTGCCGGGCGCCATCGAGCTGTGCCCGCTCATGTACAACGCGTTCCCGCGCCCCCCCGTCCCGTCCCGCGTGGTGCCGTCGGGGGCGACGAACGTCGCGCTGCTCACGGAGGCGGGGCCGACCTTGGACGTCCGGCTCGGCGGCTGGATGGAGGAGGCGATGGGCACGGCCGTGCTGATCCGGGAGCCGGCGGACGAAACGGACGCGCCGCGAATCGCCGTGAAGATCGACGACGGGCGCGTCCTCGTCCGTGGCCTCGACCCCGCCGCGAAGTACACGCTCTGGGTGCCGCCGTTGTCCCGGACGACTGCAACCCCCATGGAGGTCGAGCCCGGGACCCGCTCCGTGCTCCGCTCGGGGCTCGCGGCGTCCGCCGAGCCCCTCGTCGTTCCTCTCACCCCCGTGCACGAGGTGCATGTGCGGTTCGCGTCCGCGGCGCAGACGCATCCGTGGTCGGAGGTGCGGATCACCGTGCGAGGCCAAGGTGCGCTCCTCGAGCTGCCGTTCTATGGATCCCGGCAGTTCGACGAGAGCTCCTACGAGGGGGAGGCGGTGCTGCCGCTCCCCGCCGGCTCCTACCGCGTCCGCCTCGAGGCGATCCAGTACGTGTCCACCGATGCGGAGCTCGCGGCGAACCGGATCCTCGTCCGGGCGTACGCGGGCGAGGTGGACTTGGAGACGGGGACCGAGCGCGTCGACGTCGTCATGAAGCCCACGTCGGACGGACCCGTGGAGCGCGCGGAGGACTGACGGGGCGCCCTACCCGAGCTTCAGGATGTCGAGGAACTCCTGGCGGGTGCGCGCATCCCGGCGGAAGCGGCCCAGCATGCAGGACGTCACCGTCTTGCTGTTCTGCTTCTCGACGCCGCGCATCATCATGCAGAGGTGGCTCGCCTCGATGACGACGCCGACGCCGCCGGGAGTCAGGATCTCCTCGATGGCCTTCGCGATCTGCATCGTGAGCCGCTCCTGCACCTGCAGGCGGCGGGCGAAGCAGTCGACGACGCGCGGGATCTTCGAGAGGCCGATGATCCGGCCCTGGGGCAGGTAGGCCACGTGCGCGCGGCCGAAGAACGGCAGCATGTGGTGCTCGCACATGCTGTACAGCTCGATGTCGCGCACGACGATCATCTCGTCGGCCTCATGCTCGAACACGGCGCCGTTCAGCACGTCCCTCGGGACCTTCGCGTGGCCCGCCGTCAGGTACTTCAGGCTCTCCGCGACGCGCTTGGGCGTCCGCGCGAGGCCCTCGCGGGTCGGGTCCTCGCCCAGGCGCCGGAGCGTCTCGAGCACGAGGGCCTCGAGGCTCGCGCCGGCGAGGTCCCCCGAGGGCTTCGGGGTGGAGGGCGTGTCGCCCGGGGGCTTGCGGGGGGCCATGTCCCAAGCGTACCGGACCCTCCCCGGCGCCCCACCCATTCCCGATGCCCTTGCCGTCCCCGGAGCGTCGGCGCGGACGCACCCGTGCCGGGTACCATGCGCGCGACCGTCGGAGGTGAGCCCGTGCGCGGATCGGACCGGAAACGCTGTGCCCTCCTCGCGGGCCTCCTCGCGCTCGCGGGATGCCGCGGCAGCGCACCGACGAGAAACGGGAGCCCCCCGCCGGGGGCGCCGGGCGTCGGCTCGCCCGGCCAGGTCCCGATGGACGTGGCTCCGGAGCCGGGCGAGCGCGGCGTCGTGACGGTCGGGGTGGTCGGCGCCGGGGCCGGTCGAGCGGACCGGGCGATTCGCCGGTACGCGGGAGACCACGCCGGGCGCCTGCCCACGAGCCTCGCGGGACTGTTGAACGAGTCCGACCTCGACGGCGCGCCGTACCTGCGCGAGCTGCCCCGGGACGACTGGGGGCGACCGCTCTCGTATGCCGTGCTCAGCGCCCGGTTCGGCGTGTACGAGCTGCGGTCGTTCGGTCCTGACGGCGCCCCCGCGACGGGCGACGACATGGTCGCGCAGCCCGAGCCGGTGCCGTTCGACTGACGGGGGGTCGGGCACCGGGATTCTTGCGAGTTCGATGGGCGCTCCCCCGTCTCTTCCCACACATGGCCGCACCTTCCCCCCAGACCGTCGAAGCCGCGCGCAGGGGCGACCGGGACGCGTTCGCCGCGCTGTACGACGCGTACGCGCGGCCGGTGTACTGGGATCTCCTCGCGCGGCTCCACCGCCGCGAGGACGCCGAGGACGCGCTCCACACCGCGTTCTTGACGGCCTGGCGCCGGCTGGCGGAGCTGCGGTCGGCGGACCGGTTCGCGCCGTGGCTCTTCCGGATCGGGCGGAACGCGGCCGCCGACCTACGCCGAGGCCTGCGGATGGCCCCGCTGCGCGCGTCGAGCGACGCGGACCCCGCCGGACCCGAGGCCGACGCCGAGGCTGCCCCGGCGTGGGCGGACGCGGTGCGTGGCCTCGGGGAGGAAGCGCGCCTCGTGCTGTGGCTTCGCATCGGCCTCGACTGGAGCCCCGAGGAGATCGCTCGCGTGCTGGGGATCAGCGTCGCGACCGTGTTCCGCCGCCAGGCGCGCGGCCTCGACCACCTACGGCGCCGCGAACGGGAGACGGTCCATGTACACGCCTGAAGACCTAACGACTCGCCTCGCCCGGGCGATGCGCGAGTCCGCGCCTCGGGACGTAGTGCGACGCACGGTCCTGTCCGACGTCGCAGAGCTGCCCCAGGAGCCCCCGCGGGGGCTCGTGCGGCGGGCGATCGACGCGAAGTGGCCCATCGCCGCGCTCGGCGCCGCGGCGGCCGCCGTGCTCGTGCTCCTGAATCCAGCGCGGCCCGCGGGAGGCCCGGAGCGGTTGGGGAGCGTCGAGGCCCAGGCGACGCCGGGTGCGGATCCGTACGCGAAGGAGGACGACACCGTCACCCGCGCGCGCGCGACGAACGAGGCCGCGTGGAAGAGCATGGCCCCCGACGTGATCGCGAAGCACAAGGGCGAATGGGCCGTCGTCGGCGACGGGAAGCTGCTCGCGGTCGGCAAGCAGCTCCGTCAAGTCGCGGGGACGGGCGCCGACCTCCCCCACCGCTTCGTCTTCGAGGTGGGCACCGAGGGCGACGACGAGCAGTTCGTCTCGTCGTGGTACGGGACCCGCTTCTGCGGGGGTGACATCCACGTGGCGCTCGGCACCGACTGGCAGGCGGGGGCCGGCGGCTTCCGGATGTCGAAGGGTGGGAAGACCGTGCGGGCGACCCTCGGCGATGCGTTCCCTCGCCTGGTCGTCCAGCTCGTCGACCCCGATCCGCGCATGCACGATCCGCTCGCCGCCGTCGCCGGAGAGGTCTTCTTCGGCACCGTGGGCCCCACGATGATGCTCACGCCGCAGGACCACCGTCGGCTCGGGCTCGCTCGCTTCGAGATCCCCGGCACGGTGAAGGTCGGCGACTTCGGGACCGCCCGGCGCGTGCTGGTCCGCGTGAGCATCCCCGAAGTCGAGGCCGATGCCACGATCCCGGCCCTCGTGCCGGCGATGCCCTACGAGGCGCTGGTGGGCTTCGCGCGGTGGCGGAACTCCTGGTGGCAGTGGGGGGAGAGCATCCAGCCGAAGATGCCCTCGACCCTCCCGCCCCTGGTTTCTCCCGGATCTCCGGCCCCCGCGACGGAGAGCGAGACATGGATCCTGTTCGGGCGGGACCGGATCCTCGCCTCCGGGGACTCCCCCTCGGCCGCGCTCGCGGGCGCTTCGGCCCTCGAGGACGTCGACTATCACCGGTTCCTGATGCGCGTTCCGCGCGGCGGCAAGCTCGAACTTCGCGAAGTCGACTTCGCGATGGAGCCTCGCGACGTCGACCTCAACGGCGCCAAGCACCCGGCGCGCGTCTCGACGCCCGCAGGGCCGCTGCTGGTGACGCCCGAGGTGGGAAGAGCCCTTCGCCTCGAGCTGGCGGAAGACCCGCGGGACATGCGCCTCGCGCTCGACGCCAAGCCGGGCGATCCGAACGGCTGCGGCCTGCGGGGCGGCTACGCGTGGATGCGCGCGGCAGACCCGACGAATCCGGGAAGGACGACACGCCGCCTCGTGCTCGTCGTCTGGCGAAACGGCTGCTGAAGCCTCCTCCGCAAGGCGGCCGCGGACCGCCCGGCGTCACGACCCGACGGCGCGTCTACGTGGCTGGGGCTGGTCCCGCTCCTGCGGCCGCGCGACCTTGACCTTCGCGCGGTGGGTGCAGTCGAGGCACTCGACGAAGAGCCTCGGCTTGCGGATGAGGCCCGACTCCAGGTCCCACCCCAGCCGTCCGCGCCGGAGCCTCGTGGATCCGCAACGGGTGCAGGCGCCCTCCGGGTAGGACGCCGCTCGGGGCGCCAAGCGTGGCCTTCCCGACGGCGACGCGCGCGCCGCCGCGGCGGTCGGCGCACCGTCGTGGCCCACCGGGCCCGTGCCGGAGCTCCGCGACGTCGTCGCGCGGGTCGTACCGCAGGCCAGGCAGACGGCCTCGTACGGGGGGGCTGAACGCCCGCACCTGGGGCAGGAGAATCGATCCGACATCTGCGGCGCTCGCGCCCACGATCCGTGCCCAAGGGAGAGCATACCCCTGTCTGCACGCGGCGTCGGACCGGGCACTCCCCGGCGGTGGTGCGAGAGGGGGGAGTCGAACCCCCAAGGCCCCTTTCGGAGCCAACGGGATCCTAAGTCCCGCGCGTCTGCCAGTTTCGCCACTCTCGCGTGAACGCACCGCGGCCGGCTCCGCCAAGTCTAGCGGGCCCGGTCACGAGGGTCACCGTCCGAGCACCAGATCAAGGGCGCGAAGGAGGAGCTCGAAGGGCGCTGCCCCGAGTCGGCCGGACCGCGTGCGGAACAGCGACTTCGGAACGGCGTAGAGCTGGGCCGCATTCGCCAAGGAGTCGGCGGGCAGCCCGGTGGCCTCCACGCCAAGCACAAGCGTGCCCGGTGCACCGGAGAGTCGCAGGGACGACGTGAGGGGGGCACAGAGAACGGTCGGGATCGCGCTTTCGTTGAACACGTCCGCTTGGAGGACGACGACGGGCCGCCGGAACG
>JAYTCP010000026.1:0-1715 GCA_043736435.1 Planctomycetia bacterium
CCCCTGTACCCTTCCCTCGTTCCATCGTTCGATTCGTGCCGAAGTGGCGGAATTGGCAGACGCGCTAGATTCAGGGTCTAGTGCCCGTCAAGGGCTTCCGGGTTCAAGTCCCGGCTTCGGCATTCGCTTTCCCTCCCGCTGGCTGATCTGCGGGCGCTGGCCGGTCTCTGTTCCGCTGGCTGATCTGCGGGCGCTGGGGATCGCCTGTGGACCGTTGCCGCGCGCGCGAAGCAAGGGTTCTCCCTGTGCGATCGCATCCCGGGCGCCCGCATTCCAGCGGGGTGGACCGTTGCCGGACGCGCGGAGCATGGGGTCGCCCGGTGCGATCGCGTCCCGGGCGCCCGCAGGCCAGCGGAGGCTTGAGTCCCCGTGTGGGTGCGTTCCGGGCTCGCGGATCCTCGACGATCGTTCCTCACGAGAGCCGTCGAGGTCAAGGTCGCTTCCTGTCGTCGCCCCGGCTTCGAGTCGCTCGCGTCCCCACACGTCGTCGGTCTGGGGCACGCGTTCTCGGACATGAACGTGCATTCTCGGGCGGTCTGGCCCCCGGAGCGTGGGGTGGGGAACTCGTAGTCCTGTGCGGGCCGCACCACGATCGACGCCCGCGGTCGCGCCGTGGCAGACTCCCCGGACCTCTGGAGACCGCCGTGACGAGCAAGCGCGCCCCCTCCCACCCGTCCGTCGAGCACGACCTGCTCGCCTACCTCGATGCGAGCCCCACGCCGTACCACGCCGTCGCCGAGGCGATCGCCCGCCTCGAGGCGGCGGGCTTCACCCCGCTCGCGGAGCGAGCGCCCTGGTCGCTCGCCCCGGGCGGCAGGCACTACGTGGCGCGGAATGGATCGTCCATCGCCGCGTTCCGCGTGGGCAGCCTCCCCCCCGCCGAGTCGGGGTTCCGCATGGTGGGTGCGCACACCGACAGCCCGAACCTCCGGTTGAAGCCCAGGCCCGGCTTCGCGGAGCAGGGCTTCCTCTGCCTCGGCGTCGAGATCTACGGCAGCCCGATCCTCGCGACGTGGACCGACCGGGACCTCGGCCTCGCGGGGCGCGTCGTGGTCGAGGGCACGAACGGGCTCGCGACGCGCCTCGTCCGCCTCGAGCGCCCGGTGCTCCGCATCCCCAACGTGGCGATCCACCTGAACCGCGGCGTGAACGAGGACGGGTTGAAGCTCGACAAGCACCGCCACCTGGCGCCGGTGGTCGGCATCTCGGACGGCGGGGCCGAGGCGAACCGAGAGGCGCTCGCTTCGGTCGCCCAGGCGGCGGAGGCCGACCTGGACGCGATCCGCGGCTTCGACCTGTGCCTCTTCGACCTCGCGCCTGCCCGCTTCACGGGCCTGTCCGAGGAGTTCGTCGTCTCGGGCCGACTCGACAACCTGGGAATGTGCCACGCCGCGCTCACGGCCCTGCTCCACGCGAAGGCGGGGGAGGCGACGGCGGTCGCCCTCCTCTTCGACCACGAGGAGGTCGGCAGCGAGTCGGCGGAGGGCGCCGGCGGCGCGTTCGCCCGCGACCTCCTCGCCCGGATCGCCGGGGCCCGGCCCGCCCCGGGGGGCCTCGAGCGCGCGATCGCGTCGAGCCTCCTCGTGAGCGCCGACATGGCCCACGCCGTCCACCCGAGCTGGCCGGAGCGCAGCGACGCGGGCCACGGCCCGCGGCTCAACGGAGGCCCGGTGGTGAAGACGAACGCGGGCCGGCGCTACGCGACCGACGGCGAG
>JAYTCP010000027.1:0-2574 GCA_043736435.1 Planctomycetia bacterium
TGTCGCGGCGCGAGGGCGTCGGCCAATGGGTGTGGAGCCCGATGGCGCAGGGCGTGCTCACGGGCAAGTACGCCGGCGGCGCCCGCCCCGCGGGAAGCCGCGGCGCCGACGCGCAGCGCAACCGCTTCATGGCCCCCTGGCTCACGCCGGAGGTGCTCGCGCGCGTCGATCGCTTCGTCGCGCTCGCGAAGGCGGCGGGCCTCGCGCCCGCGCGGCTCGCCCTCGCGTGGTGCCTCGCGCAGCCGGGCATCGACGCGGTCGTCGTCGGCGCGACGCGCCCCGACCAGGTCGTGGAGAACGTGGCGGCCGCGGGGACGAAGCTCGCGCCGGACCTCCTCGTCGCGCTGGATCGCCTGTTCCCCGGCCCGGGCGCGAGGGGCTGACGCGGCGCGGGCGTCGGATCGGGGCGTCCGCGAGGAAGGGGAGCTCTCGGGTCCGAACAGCGCCCGAAAGCCCCGGCTCCGCGACCCTGTCCCTCCCCCGTCGCACCATGCCGCTCCCTCCGCGAGGTGCCCCATGCACAGCGTCCGCGAGCTGCTCGACGGTCTGTCCCTCCCGGCGCCGGCGGCCGGAGCCACGCCGGACTACGCGCTGCCCGGCGCCCACCTGCTCTCGGCCGAGCTGCCCCAGGGACACCTCCACGTCTGGAGCGGTCCGCCGGGCGCGGGGAAGACCGCGTTCCTGCTGGGGCTCCTGCGGGAGGCCGCCCGGCGCGGGCGCGGGGCGTTGCTCGCGACCTACGACCTGTCGGCCGCCGCGCTGGCGCTCCGGCTGCTCGCGATGGACTCGGGCGTCCCCCTCGACGCCCTGGACGGCGGGCCGCTCGCCCCGGCGCAGGAGACCGCCGTCGCGCGCTCCCGGGCCCGCCTCGCGACGTTACCGCTCCACCTGATCGAAGCGCGCGGGCTGTCGGTGGCGTCGCTCGAGGACCGCATCGCCAGGCATCCCGTCCCCTTCGACACCCTCGGCGTCGATTTCGTCGAGGCGGTCGTCCGCCCGCCCGAACGGCCCGTCGCGGTCACCTTCAAGGCGCTGTCCGACCTCGCCCATCGGGGGTGGCTCGCGGTTGTGGCGGTGGCCCGGACCTCGCCCGTCGAGCACCTGGCGCCCGAGCAGGCGGACGCGGCCGATCGGGTGGGGTGGATCGAGCGGGCGGCCGACGCCGACGAGATGCGGGAGGCGTCGCTCCTCACGAACCGGCACGGCGGGCTCCATCGCTGCCGGATGCGGCTCGACCCGGGGAACGTGCGGTTCGAGGCCGAGCGGGGTCCGTCACCGGGGGGCGAGGCGGCAAGGGCCTGACCGACGGGGCTACCCGGCGGGGGGGGCCTGCGTGGGCGCCGTCCCGGTGCGGAAGGCGAGCGTCAGCCGGGCCCGCCGGACCCCCCCGGGGTCGATGGAGAGTCGGCGGAAGTCGGATCCCAACTCGTCCCGGGCCGCCGTGAGGGCGGCCAGCGTGGTGCCACGGGTATAGAGGTGAAAGACGTCGGCATCGCCCTCCCGGTCGTAGACCTCGACGGCGACGGCCGCGAGGCGACGGCAGAGCCGGTGGAGCCGGAGGGCGAGCGGCGGCGTCGGGAGTCGTCCCTCGGGGACCGAGAGGACCGCCTCGCGGTCGATCCAGAAGGCCCGCTGGATGTCGGGGAAAAACACCTTCACGACGTTGCGCCGGTCCTCCACAACGACCCCCACCCGCTCTCCGCACCCCACCTGCGCCCGGATCCGGGGGACGGGGAGGATGGCGAGGTCTCCCACGGTCAGGCCGGAGTCGGGGGCGACCTCCCTCCCGTCGTCTTCGTCGCCCTCGGGGGGCCGGACGTCGTAGGGATCCGGGGGGGGCGCGGGGGGGCGGGCCACTCCCGTACCCTATCCGGCCGGGCTGACGGCGGCCAGGGCGGGGGGGGATTTCGGCCCCCAGGTCCCGGCGGCGCAGGGCCGCGGGTTTCGTAATCGATCCGTTTGGCCCTAGCCCTTGCGGTTGGGGCGATTGAATCACACAAGATGTGGAGTTCCACGTCTGAAGTGACGTCTTGTGATGAAACCGTGACGAACAACCGTGAAACCGACGGAATTCCACGTCCGGACGAATGTCTCAAGATCGAAGATGGGCGGACCGACCCATGAGATCGGTCTAGTTCTGACTGGTGGGTGTCGGAGCCCTAGGCTTCAATGTCCGCCATGCGGGTTGTCGGAAGGCTCTGTCCTCCGGGCCCGGCCCCCCCGGCACGGGGGTTACGAAACAAAACGAGAGGGAGGTCATCACGATGAAGTCTTTGACGGCGGCCATTACGGCCGCGGCGGTTTTTGCCGCCTTTGCCGCACCGGCCCTCGCACAGGGTCTCGAGGAGCGGCTGGCCCAGGTCGAGCAGAGGCTTGCCGATTCGTCGGCTCCTTCGGCTCGCGAGATCCAGTCCTCGGTGGACGCGTACCTCGCGTCGGCCCAGGCGGACGCGACGCTGGTCGGCGGCTGCGGTTCGGCCGGCTACGACGGCGGCTTCTGGATCCGCGGCGGTTCGTTCCTCCTGAAGACGAACCTCACGCTCCAGACGCGCTTCGAGTACTTCGACTGGGACT